>CAVAFS010000111.1:0-5974 GCA_963587975.1 Bulleidia sp.
TACGCATATTGTGCAGACGGTCTGCCAGCTTAATGATAATGACACGGATATCCTTTGCCATAGCAAGGAACATTTTTCGCAGGTTCTCTGCCTGTACTTCAATCTTGTCCGCATCATAGGAAATCTGTCCCAGCTTTGTAACACCGTCTACCAGCAGTGCCACTTCCGGTCCAAATACGTCCTTAATCTCCTCATCTGTCATAACGGTATCTTCCACTACGTCATGAAGCAGTCCGGCCACGATCGTCTCTTTATCCATCTCAAGTTCTGCCAGAATAATGGCCACATACAACGGATGGATGATGTACGGTTCTCCGGATTTACGCACCTGCGTCTTATGTGCTTCCGCAGC
Source organism: Bulleidia sp. (assembly GCA_963587975.1). Taxonomy (GTDB): domain Bacteria; phylum Bacillota; class Clostridia; order Lachnospirales; family Lachnospiraceae; genus Eubacterium_I. The sequence goes on from CAVAFS010000111.1 coordinate 353, forward strand.
GATCTGATATGCTTTTTCCACCATGGAAATATCTGCGGACGGATGATATTTCTGAATAATTTCAATCAAATCCTGATGCAGTTCCTCCGGGCTGACAAAATCTCTGATTGGAACGATTGCCGAGTCCAGAACTGCAGCCGGTTCAATTGACTGAAGGGCAGCTTCATCTATCTGCATTTTTGTCTGCGGTATGTTATTTTTTTCTGAAATTGTCTGTTTTTCTTTTGTTTCCATCTCGATCCCACCTATTCCAACATTATAATGAAATTTGTCATAAATTGCAACGCTTTCCAAATGCAGATGCTGTCTGTGGCGCTGTCCACAATGTCCGGACAGTAACCTGACTGTTTCTTTTTAGAGTATCACACGAATCGCCAAAAAAATAGCCATTTTTTTGAATTTTCTTGAAAACAAGGGCCTTTTCAGATACAATGCATAATAGAAATGCCAATTTACTATATTTTTTGGCAATTATAAGGAGGCAATTATGGCACAGAATCCAATCGTAACAATCGAGATGGAAAACGGCGATATCATTAAAGCAGAGCTTTATCCGGAAATCGCCCCAAATACAGTAAACAACTTCATCTCTCTGGTAAAAAAAGGCTTTTATGACGGTGTGATCTTCCACCGTGTCATCAAAGGTTTCATGATCCAGGGTGGCGATCCGGAAGGAACCGGAATCGGTGGTCCTGGCTACAGCATCCACGGAGAGTTCTCCCACAATGGTTTCACAAATAATCTGAAACATACACCGGGTGTACTTTCCATGGCACGTACAATGATGCCGAACTCCGCAGGCAGCCAGTTCTTCATCATGCATGCAGCTGCTCCACATCTTGACGGTGAGTATGCAGGCTTCGGTAAGGTCATCGAAGGTATGGAAAATGTAAACAAAATTGCAGAGACACGCTGTGATTACAGTGACCGTCCGATGGCTCAGCAGAAAATGGCAAAAGTAACTGTTGAGACTTTCGGTGTAGATTATCCGGAACCGGAGAAGTGCTAAGTCTTGTTTGTCGGTGTAAGGAACAAGATGAAAAAACTCCAATGCAGGCACGACAGATTTCCTATCTTCGCTGCGCCGCTTATCTCCGACCGCTCCCGTGAACTCACCAACAGCAAAAAACGGCTGTTGGCTCAAACACACTCCCGCGGTCGGGCTATGCTCGCTCCGATAACGAAAATCCGTCTACCGCCTCGCCTTGGAGTTTTTTCCATCTTTGTTCTATTTACACGACGGCACCGCATACCACGTGCACATATAAATTATAATAAAATTGACGAAATGTTGTGCACGCTGATTTAGTTCACAAATACAAAGTATTAGGTAACGTAAATAGAGAAAACAAAGAATCCTGACAGGAAAAGCGATTCAGTGAGCGACTGATTTTCACAAGGTTTTACGCGAACGGGAACCGACCAGCTTTTATCGGAGGTGGGAGTGAGCGCGATGAAACCGCAGTGAAATGAAGGTAGCGAACGTCTAGCTTCCTGACAGGATTCTTCGTTTTCTTATTATATTAAATTTTCAGACAAGTCTTACACAACTTTATGATCCAGCCATTTCCGTCTGTGGAACCGAATCGTAAACACAATGCTACGTACCGTCCAGTCCGTAAACATTCCGATCCACACTGCGATCGGTCCAAATCCCTGCACACGGCAAAGATAAATACACAGACTCACACGGAAGATCCACATAGAACAGGTAGACAAAATCATGGAGAATTTGACATCGCCTGCTGCACGCAGTCCATACGGCGGTATAAACGCTGGAACCCAGATGATCGGTTTTACGATAGTGATCACAGTCATCATAAAGAAACACATGTCCGCACTGGCCGGCTCCATGCCGGCGATCATCGTAATCGGCTTTGTCAGTACCCAGATCAGCAGACAGCAGCTGATTACCACAAACTCAGAGATCACAGCCAGTTTCTTGATATAATACACCGCCTGCTCTTTCTCACCGGCACCGATACACTGGCCGACAATCGTCATTAATCCAATTCCGATTCCGATTGCCGCGATACCATTCATGTTTTCCAGAATAATGGTCATGGCCTGAGCCGCAATTGCTGTCGTTCCAAGGGTCGATACCGTAGACTGAATTGCCAGTTTACCAAACTGAAACATACCGTTTTCGATACCTGACGGAATTCCGACGGATAGAATGATCAAAATCAGTTTCATATCCGGGCGAATACTGAAATAATCCCGGATCACAATCTCCTGTTTCGGTACACGCTGACGGCAGATCATAATGATAGACATCAGAATACGGGATGCAAGTGTGGAAATCGCAGCACCGGCTACGCCCATATGGAACCCAAAGATCAAAATCGCATTTCCGGCAATATTTACCAGATTACACAACGCCGAAATCGTCATCGGCAACTTAGAATTTCCCTCTGCCCGGAAAAAAGCCGCATTCGCGTCAAACAATCCGATAAACGGGAAGGATAGCGCTGTGATCAGAAAATAAATCTGGGAATTATCCATGACATCCTGCTCTACATTTCCAAAAATCAACCGAAGCAACGGATGACGGAATACGATACACACTGCCATCAGACCGACAGAAATTACAAGCATTGCCAATAATACCTGACGGGCTGCTTTATTGCAGGCTTTCACATCTTTTCGGCCAAGATACTGGGAACAGATGATGGCCCCGCCTGCTGTCAACGCCGTAAACACCTGAATGACCAGCACGTTGATGGAATCCACAAGGGAAACCGCAGAAATAGCTGCACTTCCCACGTTGCTGACCATCATACTGTCCACGGTTCCCATCAGGGAGTTCAACAACTGTTCCACCATCAGCGGTATCAGCAACACCTTCAGATCGTGGTTGGAAAAGAGCAGCTTACTCTCATCAATCTTCTGTTTTTGTTTTCTCAACTCAATCTCACCTTTTTCCCTTCTTTTGGCAGAAAACTGTCAAAAATAAACATGTCAAATGTTTCGCGGGCTGCCGCAAGCTCCGCTTCATTCTTAATCGTCCAGGCCGCGGTTTTTACCCCAAACAGCTTACGACACATACGAAATCCCCGTATCTGCCGGTCTTTATGATTATAGGAAATAAAATCCGGTTTTGCCCAGAAATTCAATAGCAGATTTGTCAGGAAAAAACGTACGATCTGCGGCATCTTATCCTCGCTCTGAAAGAAATTCATGGACAACTGACCGCGCAACACCTGCGGATAATGTTTCCGATACCACACCAGGGACAATGGATTAAAACATTCCATACAGTAAATGCCCTTGTACTGTGACAACATTGCCGCGGCAGCTTCCGTGGTCGCCTTATAATCAAAACCAACTTTAATCTCAACCACAAGAGGCACTTTTCCACTGATCAGTTCCAGAACATCAGAAAAAAGCGGTATCTTTTCTGTGCTGTTTTTCAAAAAATACTGCTCTAATTCTGCATATGTTAATTCCGTTAATTTCTTATGTACGCCGCACATACGCTTTAGGTCAAAGTCGTGGAAAACCACAAGTTTTCCGTCTTTCGTAAGCTGCACATCCAACTCCATGCCAAAGCCATGCTCCACTGCATTTCGAAACGCTGCCAGACTGTTTTCCGGTGCTTCTGAATGATTGTCAAAAAGACCACGGTGCGCAATCATTGTATGGTCAAAAGCGGCAAAAGAACGTGTTTTTCCTGTTTCCGGTCGAAGCATATACACGCTTAGACCCAGTAAGCCAATAATGATTGCTACGGCAATTAGAATACCTATCAGTATCATTCCCGTTATTTTTCCTCCATATCAGTATCGTCCATCTGCTTCCTATCGGCATATCACAATGCAGATGATATTACTTAGATGAACCAAATCTTCCGTGGTTCTCTATGCCTGTACTTTATTCAGGAAATGCTCCCATTCTACGACTGCTTTTTCGAATTCTACTTCTACCCAGTAAGTATCTTCCTCTACATCCACAGCAATTTCGCAGCAGCATTCGCCACCATTTTTTGCCGGCTTCGGTGTCACCACAAATACCTTACCATCTTCCTGCATTTTCTGGAAAATCTCTTTAAACTGATCCTCCGGAATATCCTGATCCGGCACTTCCCGCTGCAGTACATTATTTGCATCGTAATATTTTGCACCCTCTAATAAAAATCTTGTGATCACCGGTGATTTGAAACGGATCTCTGTGTCATCCAGATAACGGTCTACTAAGGTGTCATTGGATGGATTGTTGTGTCTTGCTGCCACGCCCAGCAGAACCATTGTCATCAGCCCCGGATTAAACTCCATTTTTTTCACTTCGGCATCCTGGAACATAAATTTGTCCAGTTCATTCACGCATTTATACTTCATATTTTTTCTCTCTTTCCAGCTTTTTTCTAACATAGATTATAAGTACAATGCATTATTTTTGCAACACACAGTTTTTCCACAAAAAATGCCCTCTTTCAAATAAACAGTTACTTACTGTCTGTCTAAAAGAGAGCATATACATTGCATACTATATGATATGTGAAAAAATCGGTGCTACGATAACAGTCAGGATACCTGCCACAGCGATGGATAAGCCACCCATGGCGCCTTCGATCTCACCCATTTCCAATGCTTTTGCCGTACCGATAGCATGGGCTGACGTACCAAGTCCGACTCCTTTTGCCACCGGATGGGTAACATGGAACAACTTGTATACAAAATCTGCCAGCACATTTCCGACCACACCGGTGATAATGATAACTGCAACGGTGATGGTTACGATACCGTCCAGCTCCTCCGATACACCCATACCGATCGCTGTTGTGATAGATTTCGGAAGCAGGGTAACATACATATCATGCTCCAGCCGGAAGATCAGGCACAGTACTAAAATACAGACAGCACTGGTCAGAACACCTGCCACAATACCGGCAATAATGGCTTTCCAGTTTTTCTTTAGCAGCTCCATCTGCTCATACAGCGGAATGGCCAGACATACCGTTGCCGGTGTCAGCAGATAGCTCAACAGCTGTGCGCCATCATTATATGTATCATAATCAATGTGAAATCCCACCAAAATCAGAATAATGATCACGATGGAAATCAGTAACGGATTTAACAATGCAAATTTGAATTTCTTTTTCAGCAGTACACCGACTTCATATGCAAGAATAGTCACCAGTACGCCGAAAAACATAGAATTATTCAGAATGTCCTTCATTTTTCTTACGCTCCTCTGCTTCAATCATTGTCTGTGTTACTTTTCCGGAAACTCCCATAACTACGATCGTTGATACAAACATGATCACGATAACCGGAACCAACACTGGTTTTAATGTATCCCATGCATTCAGCAGACCGACACCTGCCGGAATGAACATCATCGGCATGATCTCGATCAGAAATTTCCCCGCATCCTGAACCGCTTCCACTTTCAGCACTTTTGTCTCAAGCAATACAAACATCAGCACCAGTCCGTAAATACTTGCCGGAATCGGCAGCGGTAATACATATTTCAAAGCTTCTCCTATGAAAGAAATAAAAAGAATAATGACAAATTGACGAATATATTTCATAACAACGCCTCTTTTCCCTGGTCAAAAAGTCTACATTTTATAGTAATTAATTTTTTTCTAAAATGCAATTCGGTTTCCCAATTATTATA
>CAVAFS010000112.1:0-1923 GCA_963587975.1 Bulleidia sp.
GAAAATGGAAGCATTGTATTTGGGGATATCCGCCTTTTTATTGATTGTATTGACATTGTTTCTGATAAAAATAGGAACGTCAATTGAACGAAGTATAAGAAAAACCTATGCACTCATTTTTACCGGTGCGGTAGAAGTGTATGTAGCATTAGATGCGCTTTTTGTGAAGTGCTTTTTTTCTGGAATGGGAAGTGTAAGAGCATTTCGGGTGATTGCATTTGCTTTTCTGTTGATGTATGTGATCATGCCGTATATCTGGCATTTGTTTATGCTGAGTTATATGGAAATTCGGCGCAGCGTTTGCACAAGGATACTGGAAGCAGTTCCGATGATGCTTCTTGCGATTCTGGTGATTGCGTCTGTGTTTAATGGGACGCTGTGGAGCATTGATGACAACGGCGTCTATGATCGTGGACCGTGGTTCAAGTCATTTGCCGTATTGAATTTGTTCTATTATGGGTATGCTTTCATACAGAACTGTTTTATTATGTTGACGAAAAATAAAAACGGAAAGCGATATGTGCTGACCTCCGCCGTTTTTTCATCGATTCCGCTGCTTGGAATTTTGGTCAATATTTTTGCATTCCCTCTGCGGGGGGGCGTATCCGATTCAACCGTATTGTCTGACGGCAACGGTACTGCTTGCGTATCTTTTTATGGTGGAACATCAGAAGAAACAGCATGACCATGAACAGCGGGAAAAATTGCTGCTGGCATTGGAACATGAGAAAGAAGCCACTAGAAAAGCGAAGGAAGCCGGTGCAGTAAAAGACACGTTTCTGGCAAACATGTCTCATGACATTCGAACACCGATGAATGCGATTCTTGGATTTTCCGATATTATTGCAAAGCACCCGGAGGATGAAGCAGTTGTCAGAAATGCAGTGACAAAGATACAGGCATCCGGAGAGGTTCTGATGAAGCTGATCAATGATGTGCTGGATTTATCCAAGATTGAAAGCGGAAAACTGACGGTGGATGAAACTGCCACAGATTTAAACCAGATGTCGAAAAAACTGAATATGATGCTGGAATACAGCATGGAGAAGAAAAATATCCAGTTTCAGATTATCAATGGATTGCAGCATGTTTATGTCTGGTGCGATGCGACAAAACTGCAGCAGATTCTGGTCAATATATTGAACAATGCAGTGAAATTTACACCTGAGGGTGGAAAAATTACATTAGAATATGAAGAAATTCCCTTAGATAAGGATCTGTCAGAGTATCGCATTTCTGTGCAGGATACCGGCATCGGCATGGATGAAGAATTTCAGAAGCATGCCTTTGAAGCCTTTGAGCGGGAACGAACTTCCACGGAAAGCAAGACGGAGGGAACCGGTCTGGGACTTGCAATTGTAAAGAAGCTGGTTGAACTGATGGATGGACAGGTAGAGATTCATAGCAAAGTCGGACAGGGAACAAAAATCACCGTTTGCCTGCGATTGAAGATTGCGGGACAGGGCGGGATTGATATCGTTGAAATACAAAAAGAACCTGCTATTGCCGCAAATGCGGAACTGACGGGGGTACGTGTCCTTTTGACAGAAGATAATGAGCTAAATGCGGAGATTGCAAAAGAGATTCTGACCAGTGCAGGAATGATCGTAGACTGGGTGGAAGATGGATGTGCATGTTTAGAGCGTCTGAGACAGGTGGATGTCGGATATTATCAGGTTATACTGATGGATATTCAGATGCCAAAAATGAATGGGTATGAAGCGACGAAACGTATTCGTGAACTTCCGGTTGTAGGAATGGCTCATATCCCGATTATAGCAATGACAGCGAATGCATTTTCAGATGATCAGAAGCGTGCATTGGATGTCGGAATGAATGGATTTATTACAAAGCCGATTGATGTAGATCGGATGTTGAGGACGATTCAGCAGATAATTGTGGAGAGATGACATAATGCGAGAA
>CAVAFS010000112.1:1961-4299 GCA_963587975.1 Bulleidia sp.
AGAAAGAAAACGAGCAGATGATATTATAAAAAAACTGATAAATACACATACAACGATTTCTACAATGGAAAGCTGCACCTCCGGCCTGATTGCTTCCATGATCACCGATACCGAAGGAGCTTCCGCGATTTTCCCGGGGGGATATGTTACTTATCTGAATGAGACAAAGATTCTGATCGGCGTGGATGCAAATGTAATTGCGCAGTATGGTGTGTATTCCGGAGAATGTGCAGAGGCGATGGCGAAGACTGCACAGGAAAAGCTGCATACGGATATTGCCATCGGAATTACAGGAACAACCGGGAATGTAGACCCGAACAATGCGGACAGCGTGCAGGGACAGGTGTATTTTTGTATTGAAATTGGAAATCAGGCACATATTTTTGAACTGCAGGCAGAGGTTGCGGATATGAGCAGACATGAAATCAAGCAGATGTATGCGGATGCAGTGTTTGAAAGACTTGGGGAACTGCTTGGTGAAAGTTAAATTTTATACTTTCATTTTTGGAGATTCTGTGCTAGAATAAGTCTCGTTGAGCAAACAAGAATACAACAGAATACAGAAATAACAACGACATTAAATATTGTTGCGGCTCCTGTCTGATGGCTGCGATGTATTTGATGTCGTTTTTTTGTTTGGTAGGAAATAATGAAAAATTTTCTATTACTTCCAAATGTACGTGTGCGTGAAGAATGCTTGTTCTTGCAATCGTGTTTGATAGGGAAGGAAAAATATTCTGGTTCTGAGAGTGAAAAAGGAGAGAAAATTATGCCAAAAACAAAATTTCAAAACATTGTATTTACTGCAATTATGGTGTTCTGCATGGTATTTTGTATGACGGTTTACACCATAGCCTTAAAATTCGGAGGCCTGTCATATCAGGTATTCGGCCTTGCTATCCGTGAGATGTGGGTGGAATATGTCGTTGTATATCTGCTGATTTTCTTTGTGATTACAAAGACCGCACAGAAGCTGGCATTCCGGATCGTGACACCTGGTGTTGATAAAACGATTTTTATTATTTTATCCATTCAGTGCTTTACGGTATGTCTGATCGTACCATGCATTACATTATTTGCTACATTTTTTCATAACGGATTTACTGCAGACTGGTTTCCGCAGTGGATTCAGCTGGCAGCAACATGCTTTCCGGCAGCACTTTGCCTGCAGGTGTTTTTCGTAGGACCGTTTGTTAGATTGGTGTTTAGAACACTTTTTAAGAAACAGCTTGCGGCGTAAAAATAAGATGCTCCCTTTGTACAGATAAAAATGTCTGTTCAGAAGGGAGCATTTTAGTATAAATAAGTGTGGGCTGGCCTGGTATTGCATACAAATGATAAAAAGATACAATACCAGTATCCGCTTAATAAAATTTTGTAATATCTTCTATAGATTTTCTCTTTGGCATTTCCGGATCGACCGCGCGGTATCCAACGGAAATAACGGAAACGATCTCTTCATTTTCTGGAATATCTAATGCTTCACGGATTTTCTCACTATCGCGGATTCCCATAACTAATGTATCAAGTCCCAAGTCCTTTGCTTTCAGGATAAGTGTTTCATTGTGGAGACCACAGTCATAGAATCCCCACCCCTGTCCAACTTCGTTGGATGGCTGACCGTCTCGCTCGAAGCCTGCACGGTTTTTCACAAATGTACAGATGATGAGAACGGGGGCATCCTGACAGTTTTTACGATTAAACTCTGGCAGACAATCTGTTTTGATTTTTTCTAACATTTCCGGAGATGAAACAACATGATAACGTGCAGTCTGGCTGTTTTTCCAACTTGGAGAAAGAATCGCCGCTTCGATCATCTGTCCGATCAGTGTCAGATCAACAGCTTTGTCCTGATAGTGACGGATACTTCTTCTTGCTTTTAATACCTGATCTAATTCCATAAATATGTCCTCCTGTTTCGGTGAATTTTGACTAACTCTATCATAAAACATTTGGGAGGGGGAGGCAAGAGGAATCGTGATTATAGAGAAAAATCAGAGTGTCTGACAAATTAAATGGGAGAATATAGATGTGTTGATATGGAGAAATCCAGAAAATACAAGGGCTTGAGAGAGTTAAGAGAAAACTGGCAAGTTGCACAATCGAAAAAATGACAGGAAAAATGTAATTGACATCGTTCAAAAAGGCAGCGTATACTGGCGATAACATCAGAAGTCAGATTTGTGTGGTATCTGAGCACAGCTATAGAAAATTAATTGATGAGAGCTATTATTATAAATTGATTTTTGTAGTATCAAAAAATCTGAAGTACATATCTCAGCGTTTTGTTCATGCCGTATCGGCAGAGAGATTCAAACATGATGGAAAAATTTATAGG
>CAVAFS010000113.1:0-8347 GCA_963587975.1 Bulleidia sp.
CATGATCACAGGTATCGTAGCACTGCAGCTCATGCAGTTCTTTATGAACGTGGGATCCATTTTCGGTACATTTGGTACTATGAAAAAGATCACACAGGTTACAGAGACTCCAGCCGAAGAGCGCGAGGGAAAAGAGGTTCCGCAGCTTTGTGCAGATATCGTATTTGAGCATGTGGATTTCTCATACAACGAAGAACGTGAAATTTTAAAAGACGTATCCATGCGGATCCCGATGGGAAAAGTTACTGCTATTATCGGTGGAAACGGTGCAGGAAAATCGACGGTATTCAAACTCCTGACCCGTCTGTATGAGCCGGAAGCGGGAACAATCCAGTTCCACGATGATAATATTGCGGATTACAATGTGACACAGTGGAGAGACCGGTTTGCTTACGTGTTCCAGAAAAATCCACTGGTCAGCGGAACTGTCCGGGAAAATCTGACCTATGGACTGGAGCGGGAAGTCAGCGACGAGGAGCTGATCGAGGTAACGAAAAAAGCGAACTGCTACGACTGTATTATGAGCAAGCCGGAAGGCTTCAATGAAGATGTCGGACTGGATGGGTCGAATTTTTCCGGCGGTCAGGGACAGTGTATTTCCATTGCCAGAGCAATGCTCCGGGATGCGGACTATCTGCTGTTGGATGAGGCCACCAGTAATCTGGATGTGCTCAGTGAGGCTCTGGTAACAGAGGCACTGAATCATCTGATGGAGAACAAGACAACGATTATGATTGCGCATAATTATGCAGCAACTCAGAATGCAGACAATATTATCGTTATGAGAGATGGTACGATCGAGGCTTCCGGTACACCGGAAGAGATGTTGAAAAATAACGAGTATTATCAGTTATTTAGCAAAAACTTATAAAGGAAAGGAAAACGAATGAATCAGACAACAAATTTAAGAACCATGCAGCCGGGGGACATCTGCTGTGGATTTAAGCTGATGAAAAAGGAGTATGTGACATCCCATGCAGCGGACTGCTACACAATGAAACATGAAAAATCCGGTGCAGAACTGTTGTATTTTGACCGGGCAGATGAAAATAAGACATTTTCCATCTCCTTTAAAACATTGCCGGAAGACCATACCGGAGTATTTCATATTCTGGAGCACAGTCTGTTAAACGGATCTGAAAAATTCCCGGTAAAAGAGCCATTTGTATTATTACTTCAGAATTCCATGCAGACATTTTTAAATGCCATGACATTCAGCGACAAGACCGTATTTCCGGTGTCCAGCCGAAATGAGCAGGATCTGTTCCATTTGATGATGGTATATCTGGATGGTGTATTTGCTCCGCTGATTTATACAAAACCGGAGATCTTTATGCAGGAAGGATGGCATTATGAGTTTGAGGAGCCGACAGGAGAGCCATATTACAACGGTGTTGTATTCAGTGAGATGAAAGGTGTATTTTCTGATGTGGATCAGATCATTGAGGATGAGTCGAAACGGATGCTGTTCCCGGATAACAGCTACGGGTTTACCAGCGGCGGTCACCCGGATCACATTACAGATCTGACCTATGAGAAATTTATCGAGACACACAAACGTTTTTATCATCCGTCCAATGCGAAAATCATTTTTGACGGTCATATGAACATCGAGCGATTCCTGGAGTATATTGATACCGAGTATCTTTCAAAATACGATTATCAGAAACCGGATTTTGATTTTGTAAAACAGGAGCCGAAGACTACAGAAGAGACCGTTGTTTACGAGGCACAGGAGGGGGCGGAGGAACTGTCCCATATGTGTGTGGCAAAAATCATCGGCATGCATCAGGAGACAGAGAAAATCTATGCGGCAAAAATACTGGCAGATTATCTGACCGGTTCCAATGAGGCTCCATTGAAACGTGCATTTCTGGAACGTGGGCTGGCCCAGGATGTTTTTCTGAATGTGACAGATCAGGTATATCAGCCAAGTATTGCACTGGTAGCTTACAATACAGACAAAGAGAAATTCCCGGAGATCAAGGCGGTTCTTCCAGAGGCCATTCATGCACTGGCAGAACAGGGGCTGGACAGAGAAGCATTGCTGGCTTCTCTGGAACGTTTCGCTTTTATGAACCGGGAAATCAGTGAGCCGTATGGTGTGGAACTTGTGGTCAAAGCACTGGGAAGCTGGCTGTACGGGGATGATCCACTGACTGATATTGAAAATGCAGACATTTTTGATGCATTGCGTGAAAAAGTGAATACCGGCTATTTTGAGGAACTTTTACTGGAACTTCTGGGAGATGCGGAGGATAAATCTTATCTGTATGTGCTTCCGTCCCTGACAAAAGGTGCAGACGATGCAAAACGTGAGTCAGAAAAACTGACAAAGATTACAGCAGCATGGAGTGAAGATGACAGACAGCAGGCAGTAGAACGTTTTGTAAACATGCAGGAATGGCAGCAGAGTATGGATGACGAGGAAGCACTGGCTGCACTGCCGCATCTGGAATTATCCGATGTACCGCAGGAGAGCAAACTGACAGATACCGAAGTGGTTCAGATTGCAGGCCGTGATGCGCTGAAAGTTCAGACAGAGACAAATGGAATTGTATATCTGAATCTGTATTTTGATATTTCTGATTTTGCATCCGAAGAACTGCAGATGGTGAATGCGATGACCCCATGTTTTGGGGAACTTGGCACAAAGAATTATACTGGAGATAAGATCCAGACAAAGATCAAATCCGTGCTGGGGCATTTATGGGCAAAAGTGGAAGTTACATCAAAACCGGGAGATCTGGAACACAGTAGCCAGTATCTGATTGTGTCAGTAGCTATGCTGGAAGAAAATACAGATGCAGCGCTGGAACTTATTGAGGAACTGCTTGTAAATGGCAGATATGATGAGACAGAGAAAATCTATGAGACAGTTCTGCAGAATGATTATATGATGAAACAGTCCCTGATCGGAAATGGTCACCTATTTGCCATGACAAAAGCGTTATCCGCATTTTCAGAAGAAGGTGCAGTAAAGGAATTGCTGGAGGGGGAAAGATTTGTAAACTGGTTTAGTAAACTGGCGGAAGGCTACATGGAGAATGCAGAGGAGCACAGCGAGACTTTTTGTAAACTAATGACAAAAGCCTTTGCAAAAAATCGCGCGTTTGTCGGATTCAGTGGAAAAATCAGTGAAGAGAAGATTGCGGCTCTTATGAACAAACTTCCGGAAAATGAACTGGGTGTACCTACCGTACATCCACTGCCTGGAAAAGAGGACAGTGCGATTGAAATTCCGGCAAGTGTCGGTTATTCCGCACTAGGAAATAACCTGTATGCATTAGGTAACGGTTTTTCCGGACATTGGGCGGTATTATCCTCTATCATGTCCTTTGGATATCTGTGGAACATGGTCCGTGTACAGGGCGGCGCATACGGAACCGGAATGTCAACCCAGATGAATGGTGATATCTTTGCTTATTCTTACCGTGATCCGAACCTTGCAAACACAAAGGACGTTTACGGTGGCATGGCAGAATTTGTGACAGAGTTTCTGGCACAGGGTATGCCGTTTGACGATATCATTATCGGTACTATCGGCATGGTAGATCCACTTCTGGCTCCTTCCGGAATCTGTGATCTGGAATGCACAAGATATCTGAAAGGTATCACAAAAGAGGATGTGGCAGGGCTTCGCAAAGAGATTTTGAGTACCACAGATGAAGATCTGAAGGCATTGCTTCCGGTTATGGAGAAGTATGTAGCGTCCGGTAAATTCTGTGGTGTCGGTGACAAAGGCATGCTGGGATCCTGTTAGCACTTTGGTAATACTGCAGTGCAAAAACGGCATGGACAGGTACGAAAATAAGTATGCGGCGGGGGTTGAATTGTATCATTTGGTATGATATGATAGCCATAAGTTCATAGAGAGAGATAATTGGTGCCATGCAAGCGCATGCGTGCGGAGAAAACAGTCATAAGCAGTTCAAAACGATCGGGGAAGTGCTTTTGGTATGTTATAATCTGCGAGCGGCAAAGGTATGGTTAAAAGGGAAACAGGTGCAATTCCTGTACGAGCTCGTCACTGTGATAAGGGAGTATGGATTCGAATATTGGTCACTGATGTATCGAACATTGGGAAGGCCGAATCTGTATGTGGATCTTTCAGCCAGGAAACCTGCCAGTTGTCTGGTACCGGATATATTCCAAGATCACGAGTTATTGATTGTGCTGTTTTTTAGATCAAGTGTATTGATTATCTGAAGATATAAATGCTTCGTTTGGACCATCCGAGCGGAACATTTTTTATTTGCCGGGAAATGATGATAAATTTCTGGCGAAAAAACGTATTTTGTATAAGTGATACACGCTCTTTTGTGTTATTTGTACTCATACATGCGTCAGCTGCAATAAGGTCGTTCTTTTTGGAAAACCGTACCCTGTGAAGTAAACTATTATAAATGATTAAAAGGAGAAGGACACATGAAAAAGAGAATGGTTGCCTTAATGGCAGTATTTACTATGGCAGTTGGCCTGGTTGCAGGCTGTGGAAACAACAATGCAGATGCTGGAAAGGATAACACAGTAAGTGCTGCAGATGATGGAAGTGCAGTAGCTGAGGAAAATGATGATCAGGCAAAAGCTGACGAAGTAGCTGCTCTCATTGATGCAATTTACGTTCAGGAGAGAACAGACGAGACAGATGCGCAGTGTGAAGCTGCAAAAGCTGCATGGGATAAATTAACAGATGCTCAGAAAGAATTAGTAGAAGGCGAGAATGCTGATCCGGATTACTTCGGAAGAGATACCGGTGATGCTTCTCAGGATGATCCGCTGAATCAGGATGAGATCGGTGAGAATGAGATTCTTGTTGTAAGTTTTGGTACATCTTTCAATGACAGCCGTGTAGCTGATATCGGCGGCGTAGAGAAAGCTGTTCAGGCTGCAAATCCGGATTGGTCCGTAAGACGTGCATTTACCGCACAGATCATCATCAACCATGTACAGGCAAGAGATGGTGAGAAGATCGACAACGTAGATCAGGCTCTTCAGAGAGCTGTTGACAATGGCGTAAAGAACCTGGTTGTTCAGCCGACACACTTAATGCATGGTGCAGAGTATGACGAGCTCGTTGAGACTCTGGATAACTACAAAGACAAATTTGAGTCTGTAGTTGTTGCTGAGCCGTTACTTGGTGAAGTTGGATCTGATGCAACTGTTGTAAACGAAGACAAAGCAAAAGTAGCTGAGGATATCACAGCAGAAGCAGTAAAGACAGCAGGTTATGATTCTCTGGATGCTGCAAAAGCAGACAGCACAGCTTTCGTATTTATGGGACATGGTACATCTCATACAGCAAAAGTAAGCTACAGCCAGATGGCTTCTCAGATGGCAGATCTCGGATATGACAACGTATTTATCGGAACTGTTGAGGGTGAGCCGGAAGAGACAGCTTGCGAGAACGTAATCGAAGCAGTAAAAGCAGCAGGATACAAAAACGTTGTATTAAGACCGTTAATGGTTGTTGCAGGTGATCATGCAAACAACGATATGGCTGGCGATGATGACGATTCCTGGAAGAGCATGTTTACAGCAAGCGGAAACTTTGATAAGATTGATACACAGATCGCTGGTTTAGGTGAGATTGAAGCTATTCAGCAGATTTATGTGGATCATACAAAAGCAGCTATTGATTCTTTAGGTAAATAAGATACATAGCGCAGAAAAAGTAATAATGATACCAAATCTCACAGCAGGAATGATCGCTCGTTCCTGCTGTGTGTTGCATATGGAAGAAATATGTGCAGATATGTTCAAATACTGATATGGGGACATAAAAAAAGAGGTTGACAGGAGGATGAATACATGAAAAAGAGAATTGCAGTGCTGGCAGCAGTATTTGCACTGGCAGTTGGCATGCTTGGCGGATGTGGAAATAATGCACAGCCGACGGCAGACAGCACAAAAGAAACAGTAGATCAGACGGATACAAGTGCACAGGATGAGACAATGAAGGATGCGGCAGATGAAACACCACAGACTTCCACAGACGTACAGACACCAGCGCTGGAAGATGGTATTTACGATGCTGAATTTGACACAGACAGCAGTATGTTCCACGTCAATGAAGCAAATGACGGACGTGGTACTTTAACGGTAGAAAATGGAAAGATGACCATGCATATCAGTCTGACATCCAAAAATATCGTAAATCTGTTTGTGGGAACTGCAGAGGATGCACAGAAAGATGGCGCAGAGCTTTTACAGCCGACCACGGATACCGTTACATACAGTGATGGAACCAGTGAGGAAGTATACGGATTTGATGTACCGGTAGAAGCACTGGATCAGGAATTTGATCTGGCGATCATAGGAACAAAAGGAACCTGGTATGATCATAAGGTCAGCGTATCAGATCCGCAGAAAGTAGAGTAGGGGATTTTTCAGCAGATGAAGAAGAAAATAGCGGCAGCCCTTCTGGCTGTCATGGTAAGTGTTACCGCATTGGCCGGATGCGGAACAAAGGAAAATAAGGAGCCGGTAAGTTCTTCGGATCTGAGTGTCAGTGCAGATACCAGGGAGCAGACAGACCAGGCTGCGGATACAGGGAATGCGATCCTGGAAGACGGAACATATTCTGTGAACGTAGAACTGCAGGGCGGCAGCGGAAGAGCAACCGTGGAATCCACAGCGACGGTAAATGTGACCGATGGTCAGGCCATGGCGACAATCGTATGGAGCAGTACCCATTATGATTATATGATCGTCGATGGAGAAAAGTATCTGAATGAAAACGAAGGTGGAAATTCAACCTTTACATTCCCAATCGAAGGAGTTCCGTGTGAACTGGATGTGATTGGGGATACCACCGCCATGAGTACACCTCATGAAATCGAATATACACTTACTTTTTCCTTCCCGGACGCGGTAAGTTTTAATGATTTGAACTGTGAAGGCCGTATGAATCTGGCATATGCGGATCAGTTCAGCGTGGAACAATATGGAACTTATAAACTGATAACGATCGTTGACAGCGGTCGTTATTTGCTTGTGCCGCAGGGAGCATCGGTTCCGGCAGATGTGCCATCAGATGTTGTGGTTTTGCAGCAGCCGTTGACAGATGGTTATCTGGTTTCCAGCGCGGTGATGGATCTGGTGTGCAAGACAGGCGCACTTTCCAATATTAAGTTTGCCGGATTGAAGGAAAAAGACTGGTATGTGCAGGAAGCGGCAGATGCCATGAAAGCGGGAGATCTGGTTTATGCCGGAAAATACAGCGCACCGGATTATGAACTTCTGCTTGGACAGGGGTGTAAATTTGCTATTGAAAACAGCATGATCCTGCATAATCCGGAAGTAAAGGAAAAATTGGAAGAACTTGGAATTCCGG
The DNA here is from genome assembly GCA_963587975.1 of Bulleidia sp. Lineage (GTDB taxonomy): Bacteria > Bacillota > Clostridia > Lachnospirales > Lachnospiraceae > Eubacterium_I. The sequence continues at coordinate 7,337 of CAVAFS010000113.1, forward strand.
TTCTGATCGAGCGTTCCAGTTATGAGAAACATCCGCTGGGACGTCTGGAGTGGATTCGTCTGTTTGGCGTGCTGTTCAATCAGGAGCAGGCGGGAACCGACTTTTTCCGTGCGCAGGTAGAACGGGTGCAGCCGATTCTGGAAAAAGAGAATACCGGCCGTACAGTAGCCTTTTTTGCAGTATCTTCTGATGGAACGATCACGGTGCGAAAACCGAATGATTATGTGTCTTCCATGATCGATCTGGCCGGTGGAGTGTATTCTCTGAACGGTTATATTGAGGAAGAGGAAAATGCATTGTCTACACTGAAAATGCAGATGGAAGATTTTTACGTGGCAGAGAAAGATGCAGATATCCTGATCTATAACGGCACCATTGAAGGCGAGTTAAATTCTATTGATGAGCTGATTGCAAAAAACAGTCTGTTTGCTGATTTTAAGGCAGTACAGTCCGGGGATGTCTATACAACCGGCAGCAATTTTTATCAGGAAACAAGCGCAACCTGTGATTTTATCGAAGATCTGAACAAGATTCTGACAGACAGCAGTGATACGGATTATCGGTTTATTCGAAAACTGCAGTAATAATAAAGATTTATTCTAAATGAGAATAGCATATTTCTGAATTTGTGGATCGTAGTAAGTTCGGAAATGTGCTGAAATAGAGAAGGTAAAGGAAGTTAGGGAAGTGAAGAAACGGTATACGATAGCATTTACGATATTTATCTGTGCACTGATCGCACTCTTTTTGTGGAATGTGGGGGTGGGAAGTGTCAATATGTCTCTGGGGGATTTTTTTGCATTGTTCGGAAAGGATGGCAGTGATTCGACGCTGTATCAGATTGTCTGGAAAATCCGACTGCCGCGTATTGCAGCGGCCATTTTACTGGGCGGCGCGTTATCCGTATCCGGTTTCCTGCTTCAGAGCTTTTTTCAGAATCCGATCGCAGGACCGTAGGTACTGGGAATCTCATCCGGCGCAAAGCTGGTGGTGGCCCTGACGATGATCATA
>CAVAFS010000114.1:0-2775 GCA_963587975.1 Bulleidia sp.
GTATGCAACAGTGCCGTCCTCTTTCTCTTTCATACCGATAACAAGCAGGTAAGGAACTTTCTGAACCTGTCCTTCTCTCATACGATAGCCAAGTTTTTCTGCTCTGTTGTCTAACTCAACACGAATATCTGCTGCATCCAGTGCATCATAGATTTTCTGAGCGTACTCGTTCAGTTCTGGATCATCTGTTTTAACCGGCATGATACGTGCCTGAACCGGTGCTAACCATGTCGGCAGGTTTCCTTTTGTCTCCTCGAGGATGTAAGCCATGAAACGATCCAGAGAACCAAGAATTGCACGGTGAAGTACAACCGGTGTCTTTTTCTCGCCATCGCGGTCTACATAAGTCAGCTCAAATTTAGCCGGCAGACAGAAGTCAAGCTGGCAGGTAGAAAGAGTATACTCATTACCAACAGCCGGTTTTACATTTACGTCAAGCTTCGGTCCGTAGAAAGCAGCCTCGCCGATTTCCTCTGTATACTCGATGCCAAGGGAATCCATAACCTCGCGAAGTGCGTTTTCTGCTTTGTTCCACATCTCATCATCATCATGATATTTTTCTTTGTCTTCCGGATCACGCAGAGACAGTACGCATCTGTAATCTGTAATACCAAAATCTTTGTAAGTGGAGAAAATCAGGTCTACTACTTTAGAAAACTCATCTTTGATCTGCTCCGGAGTTACAAACAGATGTGCGTCATTCTGGCAGAAATGACGTCCACGCTCGATACCTTTTAAAGTACCGCTTGCCTCGAAACGGAAGTCATGTGCGATCTCACCGATACGGATCGGCAGATCTTTGTAAGAATGGATTCTGTTTGCATAGATCATCATATGATGCGGGCAGTTCATCGGTCTTAATACGAAGGACTCTCCCTCAACTTCCATAGCCGGGAACATGTTATCTTTGTAGTGATCCCAGTGACCGGATGTTTTATACAGATTTACAGTACCAACACATGGAGTCATAACGTGCTGATAACCAAGTTTACGCTCTTTGTTTTTTATGTAGTTTTCCAGTTCCTGCCAGATCACATATCCTTTCGGAAGGAACATCGGAAGTCCACGTCCAACCAGATCATCCACCATAAACAGACCCATGTCTTTACCAATTTTTCTGTGGTCACGTTCTTTTGCTTCCTCTAATAACTGCAGGTGTGCTTCCAGTTCCTCTGCGGTCGGGAAACATACACCGTAGATACGTTGCAGCATTTTGTTTTTGCTGTCGCCTTTCCAGTAAGCGCCGGAATGTCTGATCAGTTTGAAATGACGGCATAATTTTACGTTGTCTACGTGAGGTCCACGACAGAGATCTGTAAAATCACCCTGTGTATAACAGGAAATATTGCCATCCTCCAGATTGGAGATCAGGTCAAGTTTGTAGCTGTCATCTTTGAACATTTCCAGAGCTTCCTCTTTGGAAATCTCATGACGGATGATTTTTTTGCCGGATTTTGCAACTTTTTTCATTTCTTTTTCGATGGCGGCGATATCCTCATCACGGATAACATCATCGCCAAGATCGATATCGTAGTAGAATCCCTCTGCTACAACCGGTCCAACCCAGAATTTTGCCTGCGGATACAGGTGCTTTACGGCCTGAGCCATCAGATGGGCACAGGAGTGATTGAGCATGTTTAACTGTTCATCTTCTTTAAAATTAACCATTGTTTTTCCTTTCCAGAACCTTTGTTTATCGAGTTACTAGTTACTTCTATAAACTAAAAAAGCACCTTTAAATATACCTGCTGCCAGATATACTTAAGGGTGCATACATACACGGTTCCACCTTAATGTTTTACTTATTTAGCCTGTAACGCGGCAAGACGGTAACGCTTAAAAATCTGTCCTCAAAAATAGTTCTGACAAAATTTTTTTCACGCACAGCTCAAGACTGGTCTTCCTGTATGATATTCATAAGCAGCTTCCACCATCCTGCTCTCTCTGGAATGTTTCGGCATACAGTACTTGTTCTTTCATTGCTTTTCTCAATATCGAATCAAATTATAGCACACTGAAAAATAATGCACAAGTACAAGATTGCGAATCAATGCATGTTTTTTCAATAAATACATTGGTTTATTTATCATGTGTATTATTTATGAGTATGCTTACAGAAAGAATATTATTCTTCCTCGGATTCTGGTTGTTTTTCCCGCAGACGGACTGCTTTTGCTGCCATCCGGCGTCTGCTGTCTGCCTGTGCAGCATAATGTTTCTTGGTCGTATTGACATCCTTGTGTCCCAATACATCTGCGACAAGATAAATATCGCCGGTTTCCTGATAAAGTGTCGTACCATAGGTACTGCGCAATTTGTGCGGCGTAATATTTTTTACCGTTGTCACAAGACGGGAATATTTTTTGACCAGATTTTCCACGCTGCGCACATTGATCCGCTTGTTCTGCATGGAAAGGAATACCGCTTCGGTACTGCCTTCCTTTGGCTCCATCTCCAGTCGTTCATCCAGATAAGCATCCAGCGCCTCAGCTACTTCGTCTCCAAAATACACCATAACCTCAGAGCCACCTTTTCGGTGAACTTTGATTCCGTTGTTTTTCGGATCAATATCATTCAAATCCAGACCGACACACTCCGATACACGGATTCCTGTGCCAAGTAAAAGCGTCAGAATCGCCACGTCACGTTTTTTTGTTTTGTTGTGATAAATCTTCTGGCGTTCCGTTAATTTCTCCCCGGATTCCGCCTCATCCAGCAAAATCGCAATCTCATCCACATCCAGCCGGACAATATTTTTCTCATGCTGCTTTGGCA
>CAVAFS010000114.1:2785-3286 GCA_963587975.1 Bulleidia sp.
GTGCAGCAGGATTTTTTTCAATGATCTCCTTGCGGAAGAAATAGTTATAAAAACTGCGCAGGCAGGCAAGTTTTCGCATCTGGCCACGCTCGTCATTGGTATATTCTTTCCCATTGTGATGATAAAATTTCAGATATTGCAGATATTCTTCAATATCCATCGGTGTGATCTGCTCTAAAATGTCAATGGGGAAATCAACGATTTCCATTTTCGCCATTGCAGCATTATTTTCATGCAGATAGTGGAAAAAGACACCAAGATCGTAGGCATAGGCAATTCGTGTCCGGGAAGAGGTTGAGGGCTCAATGCCGATAAAATATTCCCGGCAGAAACGCGGCAGTTCGGCCACCAGCGTACGGAGCTTCTGTTCATTATCAATGTTGATCTGGTCACTGTATTTTCGTTCTTTCATATCAAATCATTCTTTCTCATAGTAATTTATAATAATTATGTTTGTGTTCGTACTTTTTATTTATCAAGGAAAGGAGGAATCTTCGTAGC
>CAVAFS010000115.1:0-16317 GCA_963587975.1 Bulleidia sp.
CTATCATAAATTTCCTTCGAAGAAATAACTTTCTGAATCCATGCAATGAATAAAAAGTAACAGAATGATACGAATTTACAATGTTTGGGAAAAATAATTCTATATTTCTTCCCACTAAAGTAGTAAACTTATTTTTACAAGAAGATATATAAATGAAAAAGCGGTGCAATTCAATTTGGGGGCAGACAATGAAAAATAGAAGTATGCAAAGAACAGACGGTAAAATATCTTTGTGGGAAAAATTTAGTTACAGTGGTGGAGACGTGGCCAGCTGCATCACGTTTGGCGCGGTCAGTTCTTACCTTTCCTATTATTATACCGATATTGCGGGGATTTCCATTGCAGCGGTGGGCATGATCCTGGGAATCACCAGACTGATCGAGGCGTTGGTGAATTTTATGACGGGTGTGGCTATTGACGGATGTCATTTTAAACGTGGAAAAGTGAAGCCATTTATGTACGCCACAACGATTCCATTGATGGTGATGTTTGTATTGATCTTTTGTGTGCCGGATCTGAGCAGCCGTGGAAAAATAGTATTTGCATTTTTTACATACCTTTCCTTCTGCGTGCTGTATGCCATCAATAATACCGGATACGGTACACTGCTTTCGCTGATTACCAGTGATGTCAGAGAGCGCAGGCTGCTGAATAGTTTCAAAGTATTTGGAAGCAGTATGGGAAACATTCTGGTAAGTTTTTTGACGCTTCCGTTGGTGGCTCTGTGCGGCGTGCAGGGACGTTTTAGTTTTGCGCCCGTGGCGCTGATATACGGAATCGTCAGCCTGGTTTTTCTCGGAAACTGTGCAATTTCCTGTAAGGAACGCGTGAAATCTGCGGAGGCAGAGCGCATGAATTTGAAAGAATCCCTGCGTTGTGCGGTGAAAAGCCGCTCTTGGATTTTGCTTTGTGTGATCGGAGCCTGTGTCATGGTTGTCATGATCCTGCAGAATCAGAGCATTATTTATTATGCAAAATATGTGCTGTTTGATGAAAAAATGGCAACGGTACTGTTGACGATTTATACGACCACGCAGCTGCTGGCAGCATTATTTATGGAAAAAGCGTTGACTCGGCTCGGAAACAGAAACTGTATGTTGCTTGGATTTGGAGTGTTTCTGGTGCTGACGGTGGTTATGTTTGCATGCAGAAAAAATCTGATTTTATTCTGTGTTTTTATGCTGCTGGCGGGACTTGGAAAAAGTATGGCAACCAGCCCGTGTTATGCCATTTGTGCGGATACAGTAGATGAAGTAGAATCATTAACTGGAAAGCGTCCGCAGGGTGTGATGATGTCATTTATGATGTGCACGATGAAAGCAGGAACGGCCATCGCCGGTGTGGTATTTTCGGCGGTACTCCATGCAGGACATTATGCGGCAGAGGCAGCGCAGCAAAGTCCGGAGGCAATTCGTGCGATTTATATGAATCTGTTCTGGCTTCCAATGCTGATCGTGGCAGGATGCATGGTGCTGGCCTTTTTCTTCAAACGTCAGCCAATGCAAAAGTAAGCCTGCTAATAATAATCTGACAGAAATCAGGAAAAATTAGAGACAAAGACAGACTTCTCTTTTTATACACTCTGTGCTATAATGTGACGACAAGTGACAAGACAGACAAAGCCATAAGAGTAGATTTGTCTATCTTATGAAAATTTATATCCTTATAGCGATATGAGAATAGAAGGAGAGAAGTTTTATGAAAAAAGTACTAAATCATATTTTTATTGATGGTTTGAGTGGAATGGCATTAGGCCTTTTTTCTACATTGATCATCGGAACAATCATCGGACAGATTGGAAATTTAGTCGGAAATGAGATCGGAACTTATCTGATCGCCATTTCCAATGTGGCAAAAACCGTGACCGGCGCAGGTATCGGTGTCGGCGTTGCGGCAAAATTTAAACAGGGACCACTGGTAACGGTTTCCGCGGCAGTAGCAGGTATGATCGGAGCATTTCCGGCACTTGGAATGGAAAGCTTTGCACTTGGAAAAGCAGGGGAGCCGCTGGGCGCTTTTGTGGCAGCATTGATCGGTATCGAGTGCGGCAGACTGGTGGCAGGAAGAACAAAAATTGACATTATTTTAACGCCACTGGTATCTATTTGTACCGGTGCGGCAGCGGGATTTATCGTTGGACCGCCAATTTCCAACTTTATGAAATGGCTTGGAAATCTAGTAAATATTAACGTAGAGGCATCTCCGATTCTTGGAGGTATTGCGGTATCTGTTTTGATGGGAATGATTCTGACACTGCCGATCAGTTCCGCAGCACTTGGCGTTTCTATGGGGCTGACAGGACTGGCAGCTGGTGCGGCCACCATCGGATGTTGCTGTCAGATGGTAGGTTTTGCGGTAGCAAGTTATCGGGAAAACAAATTTGGAGGTTTTATTGCGCAGGGAATCGGAACATCCATGCTTCAGGTGCCAAATATTTTGCGCAGACCGCTGATCTGGCTGCCACCGATCATTTCCAGTGCAATTTTAGGACCGATCGCATCTGCAGTCTTACATATGGTAAGTACACCGATCGGATCCGGAATGGGTTCTGCAGGTTTTGTCGGACAGATCGCAGCCTATGGAGCAATGCTTGAGACCGGAATGTCATCCAAAGTAGCGCTGATTCAGATTATCATCATGCACTTTGTTCTTCCGGCAGTTGTGACACTGATCTTCTCAGAAGGAATGAGAAAAGCCGGATGGATCAAAGAAGGCGACATGAAGCTGGAAGTTTAAAAATTGAAAAAAAGAAAATGAAACTAAAATCCATTTACGAAATATGGCCTATATTTTGTAAATGGATTTTTTATGAATGGCAGGGGAGGTTGACGTAAACTGTATAGAATATCGAAGGATTGGTTGAACATTTTTTGGGATTGTTATAAAGTAGAATCAACACAAAACATGTTTGCTGGAGGTATAAAGATATGGAAAACTTTGTATATGAAACACCGACAAAAGTTTATTTTGGAAAAGACGAGGAATTAAATGTTGGAAAAATCATTGCCGGTTATGCACCAAAGAAAGTGCTGATTCACTTTGGTGGTCAGTCTGCCAGAAAAAGCGGTTTATTAGACCGTGTGGAAAAAGCGCTGGAAGCGGAAGGCATCGCCTATGTGGAACTTGGCGGCGTGACAGCGAATCCAGAACTGAAACTGGTGCGGGAAGGTATCGCACTCTGCCAGAAAGAAGGCGTTGATTTTGTGCTGGCTGTCGGTGGAGGTTCTGTATTGGATTCTTCCAAAGATATTGCAAACGGTGTGGCAAATCCGGATATCGATGTGTGGGATTTTTCCCTTGGAAAATGTGTACCGCAGAAAACATTACGAAAAGGTGCGATTCTGACACTGGCAGCAGCCGGTTCGGAAATGTCCAATTCCTGTGTAATCACAAATACCGAAACGAATGAAAAACGTGGCTATGGATGCAGCTGTAACCGTATGGATTTTGCTATTGAAAATCCGGAACTGACTTATACCGTAAGTCCGTATCAGACAGCCTGCGGTATCGTGGATATTGCAATGCATACGATTGAGCGTTATTTCTGCCCGGGAGAGGACACTTATCTGACCGATGCCATTGCAGAAGCAGTGATCAAAAATGTGATGAAAGCCGGAAAAGATTGCCTGGCAGATCCGGAAAACTATGAAGCACGCGCAAATATGATGTGGGCTTCTTCACTGGCTCATAATGGTTTGACCGGATGCGGAAGAAAGACACAGCTTGTGGTTCATCAGTTGGAGCATGAGGTTTCCGGCATGTATACACAAGTGGCTCATGGAGCCGGTCTGGCAGCACTCTGGTGCAGCTGGGCGCGTTATGTATATAAGGCAAACATCAATCGCTGGTTACAGTATGCGCAGAATGTATGGAACGTGGATGTGGATTTTGAACACCCGGAGAAAACCATTGAGACGGCCATTAATATGCAGGAAGCATTTTATGTGTCCATCGGAATGCCAACGAATTTGAAAATGCTTGGTGTGAAAGAAGCTGATCTGGAAACACTGGCATTGAATTGTTCCAGAGGGAAGACACGTACGCTGATCGGTTACAAAGAACTGGCATACGACGATATGCTGGAAGTGTTCCGTATGGCATACGATGCCTGATTTTTGGGTGGCTTAAAAATCTTGGCTATACTTTAGGATTATGAAAGCGGACTCAGACAAATTTGTTCTGCCAGCTAGCAATCGCTTGTCAGAAAAAATTTGCTCTGAGCCCGCTATTTACGTATATATTTTCTAAACGATAGAGATTAGTAATCGTTCCTTGAAAAAAATCTGGAGTTCTTAAGGTATACGGAGAAATCGTAAATAAAAAATCAGAGAAAATGTCCTCGACGAACGGTTAGTGAGTGAGGAAATTTTCTCTGATTTTTTCACATACATTAAATTATAACCAATACTATAAACATGAATTTATACAAAAACAAAAAATCCTGTAGTAAACGGCAGGATTTTTCCGTTATTATATATAGAAAGAGAAAACACAATCTTTTTACTACGGATATCTGTAAAAGGTACTTTCGAATCTTCCTATAAAAGATTTTGGAAATACCTGTAAATAACGGGGGGAGGAAACGTTATGCTTTTGTTTTTAACCATGCTGGACAGCGATGAGGACCGGTCCAAATTTGTTCAGCTTTATCATAAATATCGATATTTCCTATGGTACCTGGCGCGGGAGCGGCTGCAGGATGACCATCTGGCGGAAGATGCCGTGCAGGAGACATTTTTAGCACTGACGCGTCACATGGACAAGGTTGGAAGCGTGGAATCCACCGCAACGCGGAATTTCCTGGCAACCATTGTAAAAAATAAAGCAACGGATCTCTGGAGAAAGCGTCAGGGAATTACGGAAGATGAGGAGACTTCACAAAAACAGGAAGCAGAAGTTTCCGGGGAAGATCTTCTGGACCAGTATCTGGCGCAGGAAAGTTATGAATGCATTTTGCAGGCTATTCGGAAGTTGGATGAAATTTACCGTGTGGTATTTGAATACAAATATTTGCATGAACTTTCTGACCGGGAGATTGCTGACCTGCTTGGTGTGACGCAAAAAGTTGTAAATGTGCGGATTTTCCGGGCGCGGAAAAAATTGCAGAATCTTCTGAGAGAGGAGTGATAGAGCAATGAACGGACAAAATCAAGGAAAATCAGAGAAAGACAAACGTGTTTATACAAAACGAAAAAAAGTACGGGGCGCGGACGAAGTGCTGAAACGGGCACTGGCGGATTGTATGCAGGAAGAAGCGCAGCAGACGCAGAAAAAGATGGAAACGGAAGGACAGCATGCATTTTCCAGATTTTTTATTGAAAAGATGCAATTTGTTTTAAAACAGGGAAAAGAGGCAGAAGAACAGCAGAAAAAGAAAGTGCGTGGACGGCGATGGACCCGCGTGGCAGCAGCTTGTATCGTATGTGTGGTTGTGGCTGGTGGAAGCTGGATTGGGCTGCGTGGAAGTTTGAAATCGTCACAGAATGAAACTTCAGGTTCGGCACCAAATTCGCAAACAGCCAGTGCGAAGGAAAGCTTTGAAATTGGAAAGATGGATCAGGAAGATGCAACCAGTGGAAGTCAAGATGCTTCTGATACGCAGGAGGATGGAATTTCTGACGCGAACCAGGGAAATGAAGAAAAAGAAAGCTGTCAGGATTCGGAAAATACAGAGGAAAATACATCGGCATCTACGGGGATACTTGCACAGCATGTGGATGTAAAAGTACTGGCAGTGACACCAACATCTTTGAAAGTAAGGCTGACAAATAACGGTGAGGAAGATATCAGTTTTGGCGATGATTACGAAGGCATTGAAGTGTATGATGAGGCGGCGGATACATGGATGGAGTGTCAAAAGCAGGATGAAATCGCATATCACGACGTTTTACATGTGCTGAAGGCAGGAGATGATCAGAACTGGTATGTATGGTCGGTAGACTGGTCAGACGCATATGATTCTCTTGAACCGGGACATTACCGCTTGCAGAAAAATATTTCCATTGGAAATATAGATGGCGGTTGCCAGTATGTAAAGCCGATACAAATTGAGTTCGATATCAGATAGTATCAGGTAGAAAACAAAAGTGCTTTTGGGAATTTGGCATGAAGCAAGGGAAACGGTTATTTCATGTACTGCAGGAGGAGAAGGCTTATGAAAGGAAAGAAAAAAACAGGCAAATGCTTAAGGTTAGGCAAATGGATTCTGTGCATGTTGTTAGTTGGAAGTATGCTGTTCGCAATCGGATGTGGAAAGAGTGCGCAGTCAAATGCAAGCAGCAGTGCCGCAAATCACAGTGGCAGTGGTCTGGGTGGCTTTCGGATAGGCAGTCAGGAAGTTGCCAGTGAGGGAGCAATGTCGCAGGATAGTGCTACAGAGGCAGCAGTGAGCACAGATGGCGCGGTAGAACAAAGTGCGCAGGACGCAGGAGAAGCGGTGGCTGATACAACCGGAACAGAATTGGAAAATGTGGAAGGCGTCAATACCGAGCAGAAACTGATCAAAACAGTCAATATGTCAGCGGAAACCACCGAATTTGATACCTTGGTGGCTGAAGTACGTGCAAAGACAGAAAGTGCTGGCGGTTATGTGGAAAATTCAGATGTTGGCGGAGATTATGGAATGGATATGACACGCTATGCATACCTGGTGCTTCGTATCCCGGCAGATAAACTGGATGATTTTGTGGGTGAAATCAAAGATGCGTCTAATGTGCGGTCCTTCGGTGAAAGTACCGAGGATGTTACACTGCAGTATACGGATCTGGATACACATATCAAGGCACTGCGGGAAGAACTGGATGCATTGTTTACCATGATGGAACAGGCGACATCTATGAAAGATATTTTATCCATCCAGTCCCAGATCACAGATGTACGATATGAGATAGAAAGTTATGAATCTCAGCTTCGGGTATACGACAATCAGGTGACTTACAGTACCGTATATCTGGATCTGTACGAGGTGAGCCGGGAAAGCTCCACCGCAGGAAAAACTTTTGGTGAGCGCGTAAAGGCAAAGTTCAACGATAATTTGTACCAGATGGGACAGGGCTTTCAGAATTTTATGGTTGGCCTGTTGGGCGGACTGCCAATTCTGCTCCCAATCGTTGTTATTTGTGTAGTAGTGATTGTGGTACTTCGTAAGTTCTGGAAAAAGAGAAAAAATGACAAACAGAAAAAAACAGAAGAGTAAAAAACGGTAGTGATAGTTGGCTGTAATGGGAATCCTCCTTGCGGGATTCCCATTTTTATGGTAAAATAGAAAAACTTTAGTGAACATTTGTTCACTGACTTGAAAGGATGAAAAAATGGCAGATAAAGTAACATATGACGCGGGGAGTATTTCCGTATTAGAAGGCCTGGAAGCGGTTCGTAAGCGTCCGGGTATGTACATCGGAAGTGTGTCCCGCAAGGGTTTGAACCACCTGATCTATGAGATCGTAGATAATGCGGTGGACGAGCATCTGGCAGGAGCCTGCAGTGAGATTAAGGTGACACTGGAAGCAGACGGTTCCTGTACCGTTGAGGATAATGGACGAGGTATTCCGGTTGGGATGCATGAAAAAGGAGTTCCGGCGGCACGACTTGTTTTTTCCACGCTGCATGCGGGAGGAAAATTTGATGATTCTGTATACAAGACAAGTGGTGGTCTGCATGGAGTAGGTTCTTCTGTAGTAAATGCACTGTCCACCTATCTGGATGTACAGATCCGCCGTGATGGCGCAATTCACCATGACCGTTATGAGCGCGGTGTGGCTGTGGAGCCGCTGGTGGATGGCTTACTTCCGGTGATCGGAAAGACAAAAAAGACCGGAACAAAGATCAATTTCCTTCCGGATCCGGAGATTTTTGAAAAAACAAGATTCAAAGAGGATGAGGTAAAAAGCCGTCTGCATGAGACCGCATATCTGAATCCGAATCTGACGATTGTGTATGAAGATCTGCGCGGTGAAGAGCCGGAGCATATCGTTTACCACGAAGAAGAGGGAATCATTGGATTTGTCCGCGATCTGAACAAGAAAGCGGAAGTGCTGCATGATGTAGTTTATTTCAAGGGTGAGAGCGAAGGGATCACTGTGGAAGCAGCCTTCCAGTATACGAACGAGTTTCATGAAAATATTTTAGGCTTCTGCAACAATATTTACAACGCAGAGGGCGGTACCCATATCACTGGTTTCAAGACAATTTTTACAACGGTGATGAATCAATATGCCCGTCAGCTTGGAATTTTGAAGGAAAAGGATGCAAATTTCACCGGTGCCGATGTGCGTAACGGTATGACAGCGGTTATTTCCATCAAGCATCCGGATCCGCGTTTTGAAGGACAGACGAAAACAAAACTGGATAATCAGGATGCTTCCCGTATTACGGCGAAGGTAACCGGCGATGAGATTCAGCTGTTTTTTGATAAAAATCTGGAAACACTGAAAACCGTATTATCCTGTGCGGAAAAAGCAGCAAAAATCCGTAAGACAGAGGAAAAAGCAAAGACAAACCTGCTGACAAAGCAGAAATTCTCTTTTGATTCCAATGGAAAGCTGGCAAACTGCGAGAGCAGAGATGCCTCCAAATGTGAGATTTTCATTGTCGAGGGAGATTCCGCCGGTGGTTCTGCAAAGACGGCCCGTGACCGTAATTTCCAGGCGATTCTTCCAATCCGTGGAAAAATTTTGAATGTAGAGAAAGCAAGTATTGATAAAGTGCTGGCCAATGCGGAGATCAAGACCATGATTAACGCGTTCGGATGCGGTTTTTCCGAAGGATACGGCAACGATTTTGATATTTCCAAACTGCGTTATGACAAGATCGTCATTATGGCAGATGCCGACGTGGATGGTGCGCATATCTCCACATTGCTTCTGACCTTGTTCTATCGTTTTATGCCGGAGCTGATCTTTGAAGGACATGTATACATTGCGATGCCGCCACTTTACAAAGTCATTCCGTCCAAAGGAAAAGAAGAATATCTCTATGATGATGCGGCATTAGAGCGTTACCGTAAGACTCACACCGGCAGCTTTACACTACAGCGTTACAAAGGTCTGGGCGAGATGGATGCAGAACAGCTTTGGGAGACCACACTGGATCCGGAGACACGTATGCTGAAAAAAGTAGAGATCGAAGATGGACGTATGGCATCGGATGTGACAGAAATGCTGATGGGTACCGATGTACCGCCGCGAAAAGCATTTATTTATGAGCATGCAAATGATGCTGAACTGGATATCTAATAAAGTAATATAAGCGGATGATGTAATGATCCGATGAACGAATAGAGTAGAAAAAAAGATCAGAAACAAAAAAGAGTATTTGTCTGATCTGAATCAGGATTCGCATGCGAACCCTGAATTGTGATTGTAGGAGAGAAACATGGCTGAAAACAGAGAGCAGATCATCCGGACCGAGTATTCGGAGATCATGCAGAAATCATATATCGACTATGCAATGAGCGTTATCATTGCCCGTGCCCTGCCGGACGTGCGGGACGGATTAAAGCCGGTACAGCGCAGAACTCTGTACGATATGCACGAGCTGGGCATCCGCTATGACCGCCCGTATCGTAAGTGTGCGCGTATTGTCGGCGACACCATGGGTAAATATCATCCCCATGGTGACAGTTCTATTTATGGAGCCCTGGTCGTGATGGCGCAGGATTTCAAATACGGTATGCCGCTGGTGGATGGACACGGAAACTTTGGTTCCATCGAGGGGGATGGCGCCGCAGCAATGCGTTATACAGAGGCGCGTCTGCAGAAAATCACGCAGCAGGCGTATCTGGCAGATTTAGATAAAGATGTGGTAGATTTTATACCGAACTTTGATGCGACAGAGAAAGAGCCTTCCGTACTTCCGGTAAAAGTGCCGAACATCCTGATCAACGGTGCCGAAGGAATTGCGGTAGGTATGGCAACCAGCATTCCACCGCACAATCTGGGTGAAGTCATTGACGGCGTGATCGCATATATGAAAAATCCGGATATTACCACAGAAGAAATGATGGAATACATTCCGGGACCGGATTTCCCGACAGGGGGAATTGTTATCAACAAAGACGAACTGGTTTCTATTTATGAATCCGGAAATGGCAAGATCAAACTGCGTGGAAAAGTAGAAATCGAGCCTGTGAAAGGTGGAAAAGAACGTATCGTTATTACCGAGATTCCGTACACCATGATCGGTGCAAATATCGGTAAATTCCTGAATGATGTATACAGTCTGGTTGAGACGAAAAAAACATCAGATATCGTGGATATTTCCAACCAGTCTTCCAAGGCAGGTATCCGTATCGTCATCGATCTGAAAAAAGGAGCCGATGCACAGAATCTGTGCAACCTCTTATATAAGAAGACACGACTGGAAGATACTTTTGGTGTAAATATGCTGGCGGTAGCCAACGGCAAACCGGAGACCATGGGACTGGTATCCGTGATTCGTCACAACGTACAGTTTCAGTATGAGCTTGCTACCCGCAAGTATACAACACTGTTGAAGAAAGAGCAGGACAAGTGTGAGATTCAGGAAGGTCTGATCAAGGCCTGTGATGTCATTGATCTGATCATCGAGATTCTGCGTGGAAGTAAAAATATCAAGCAGGCGAAAAAATGTCTGATCACCGGAGAGACAGAAGGAATCAAATTCAAATCCAAACTTTCCGAAAAAACAGCTTCCATGCTTCATTTTTCCGAGCGTCAGGCGACAGCCATTCTGGAAATGCGTCTGTATAAGCTGATCGGACTGGAAATCGAAGCACTGATGGCAGAGCATGAGGAAACACTGAAAAACATTGCGCTGTATCAGGAAATCCTTGGCAGCCGTTCTGCCATGGCAAAAGTCATTATCAAAGAGCTGAAAGCACTGAAAAAAGAATTTTCTCACCCACGACTGACCGTGATCGAAAACGGAAAAGCTGCTGTATACAAAGAAAAAGAGGCAGAAGCAGTTCCGGTTGTATTGCTGATGGATCGCTTTGGTTATGTAAAAACTGTGGACAATTCTGTTTACGAGAGAAACAAGGAAGCGGCAGACAGCGAGAATAAACAGATCGTTCCGTGCATGAGCGATGGAAAAATCTGTTTATTTACGGATAATGGACAGATGCATCTGGTAAAAGTAGCAGATATTCCATATGGAAAATTCCGAGATAAAGGAATTCCGGTGGACAATATCAGTAATTATGATAGTAGTACGGAAAACATTGTATACGTTACTGCGTTGGAAAATATTATGGACAAAAAGCTGCTGTTTGTGACAGAACAGTCCATGTGTAAACAGGTGGCAGGAGGCGAATTTGATGTGTCCAAGCGAACCACCGCTGCAACGAAGCTGCAGGAGGGAGACAAGATCCTGTATATGGCAGTGGCAGAACCAGAGACAACGCTGGTATTGCAGTCACAGAAAAATTATTTCCTGCGTTTCGCAACTGAAGATGTTCCGGAGAAGAAAAAAGGAGCGGTTGG
The DNA here is from genome assembly GCA_963587975.1 of Bulleidia sp. GTDB lineage: Bacteria > Bacillota > Clostridia > Lachnospirales > Lachnospiraceae > Eubacterium_I. The sequence goes on from CAVAFS010000115.1 coordinate 11,460, forward strand.
TGTGCGTGGAATGCACCTGGGAGATGGAGAACTGTTGACGGATGTATGGCAGCTGAACAACGAAAAAGAAGAGATTATTATGGTAAAAGAAAAGGCGGTTCATCTGAACCGGCTGAGAGTTGCAAACCGCGATACCCGTGGCGTAAAGAAGTAGAAGTTTCGGGTAATTGTGTGGTTTGAAATATAAGTTATGAAAAGTGACTCTGCGATTTTGTCTCTGTAGCTAACAATCGCTTACAGAGAAAAAATAGCCAGAGTCCCTTTGTTTTTAGTCTGTGCGTCAAAACCACACTGCTTACCCTTACGTCGTGCCGCACATGCATACAAATCTTGGAAATAATAAGTACATTGTTGCATGCGCAGATTAAGGGTAGCACGTGTAGTGTATGCTACTATGCAAATGGCTGCTAATTTTATAACGTAAATAAAAATCAGAGAAAATTTCCTCGACGAGCGGTTCAGAGAACGACTGAGTTTTGCGAGTTTTGCGCGAGCGGGAAACGACCAGCTTTTATCGGAGTTGGAAGTGAGCGCGATAAAACCGAAGCAAAACGAGGGCAGTGAACGGTTAGTGAGTGAGGAAATTTTCTCTGATTTTGTTTTCATATACTAAATTTTAAGCCATTTTAGCAGAAAAACGCGCGTGCCGTTCGCACGAGATATTCGGTATCTTTCACGCCAGCGGTCTCATACGGTGAATGCATCGCCAGCTGCGGCAATCCAATATCTACGGTATTGAGCGCCACCTGCGTATTGGAAATATTTCCAAGTGTGGAACCACCTGCAATATCAGAACGATTTGTGAATGTCTGCACCGGCACATCTGCCTGTTTACAGATATCGCGGAACATGGCCGCAGATACCGCGTCGGTACAATATTTCTGGTTCGCATTGAATTTGATCACGATACCACCATTCAGATATGGGCGGTTTGTCGGATCTGCCATATCGGTATGGTTCGGATGAACCGCATGTGCATTGTCTGCGGAGAGCATCAAACTGTTTGCCAGATGAATGCGGTAGTCCTCACGGTCGTAGCCAAGTACTTCATGGATCCGCTGCAGGGTATCACGCAAAAATGTGGAGGCTGCGCCCTGTTTTGTACCGCTTCCAACCTCTTCGTTATCAAATACACAATGTAGAGCCAGATAATTGTTTTTTTCTGCGGACAAGAAACCTTTCATGGAAGAAAATGCACATTGTAAATCGTCCAGCTGTGGAGCGGAAACAAACTCTTCGGACGCTCCCCAGATGCTGGCCCGTTCTCTGTTATATAAGAACAGATCATGTCCGAGGATATCATCAGCGGATACACCAGCGGACTCTGCGACGGTCTGCATAAAAGTATCTTTTGCAGTGCTCATACCGTAGAGCGGAAGCATATCTTTCTGTGCATTATACTTGTAACCACTGTTTACTTCGCGGTTCATATGGATGGCAAGATTTGGAATCATCACCAGATCACGGTCCACATTTACCAGTCTGTTTTCTAGTTTTCCGGTGGAAGAATTTTTAATGATCACGCGTCCGGCCACGGAGAGTGGACGGTCAAACCATGGTGCAAAGATCATTCCGCCATAGCGTTCCGCGTTAAGTTTGATATACTGTTTTTCCACTTCCATCTCCGGATTTTCCTTGATTTTAAAGGAAGGAGAGTCGCTGTGGCTTGCCATAATGCGCATGCCTTCAAAACCGTTTTCAGGAATGGAAAAAGCGATGATGGAAGAGTCATTGCGGGTGACAAAGTAGCTGTCGCCAGCGTTTAAATGCCATCTTTCGTTTTCCTGTAACTGCGTAAATCCATGGTTAAGAAACTCTTTTTTCATGGTGTCTACTGCGTGAAATGCAGAAGGACTATTTTTTATAAACTGAGTCAATTCTGCTGCGATATTTTGTTGCATAAATTTTCACCTCAATCTGTTTTCTTGAAAATTGGCCGCTAAAAAGCCTTTGAATATTGTAGCACAGACTGGTGCTTTTTGGAAAATAAAATGAGTCTGATTTCACATGAAAAATAGTGATTCTGAAAATAATGTAGAAAAAACAGGAAAATTCACATGGAATAATGACGAAAACCAATGAATAAAATGGAAGCGAATAGTTGAATTTGCACAGAATAGATTGATAATTGCATAACAATCGTTGACAAGATTATTTTTTATATGCTAGTATAGTGCCTAGGCAATTTTTGCAGGCTTTTATAGGCATGACATCATTTTTTCGTAGAAAAGAGAGTGAATGGCGTGAAATATGAAAGATGCGGGAATTGATGATTCACATTGGAGCATGAAAGGTAGGAAAAACATGCTTCGCAACTATTGAAGGGAGAGTTAATACATCATGACTTGGGCTTTTATTATTCCAATCATCGGCATCATCGCATTATTGGTTGCCGCTGGATTAGCTGCCAATGTAAAAAAACAGTCTGAAGGTACAGACCGTATGAAAGAAATTGCAGCAGCAATCCATGAGGGTGCACAGGCATTCCTGATGTCTGAGTACAAAATCCTCGTTATTTTTATCGTAGTTGTATTTGTCGCAGTTGGATTCGCAATCAGCTGGGCAACAGCTATCTGCTTCATCATCGGAGCATTCTTCTCAATCATCGCAGGTTACTGCGGTATGAATGTTGCTACAAGAGCAAACGTTAGAACTGCTAACGCAGCAAGAGAAAAAGGTATGTCCGCAGCTCTGCCAATCGCATTCCGCGGTGGCGCAGTTATGGGACTTTGCGTAGTAGGTCTTGGACTGTTTGGTGTCAGCATCATTTATCTTGTTACAAAAAATGATTCTATTCTGTTCGGATTCAGCCTTGGTGCTTCTTCCGTAGCTTTATTCGCACGTGTAGGTGGTGGTATCTATACAAAAGCTGCTGACGTAGGAGCTGACCTGGTAGGTAAAGTTGAGGCTGGTATTCCGGAGGATGATCCTCGTAACCCGGCTGTTATCGCTGATAACGTAGGTGATAACGTAGGTGACGTTGCTGGTATGGGAGCTGACCTTTTCGAGTCTTATGTTGGTTCTATCGTATCCGCAATTACACTTGGTCTGCTGGCTTACAAATCCGCAGCTAACCCGATCGTTGGTGCACTGTATCCGCTTCTGATCGCAGCAGTTGGTATCATCGCATCCATCATCAGCGTATTCTTAGTACGTGGTAAAGACGGTTCTGATCCTCATAAAGCACTGAAATTTGGTGAGAACATTGCAAACGTGATCACAGTTATCGTTGCAATCATCCTTTCCAAACCGCTGCTTGGATCTTTCCTTCCATGTGGAGCTATCATCGCTGGTCTGATCGTTGGTGTACTGATCGGTACAGTTACAGAGCATTATACATCTGATAACTACAAACATGTTCAGAAAATCGCTGAGCAGTCTGAGACAGGTGCCGCTACAAACATCATCAGTGGTCTCGCAGTAGGTATGCACTCCTGTACAATCCCGATCATCCTGATCGCAATTGGTATCTTCGCAGCATATCAGTTCGCTGGTATCTACGGTATCGCACTTGCAGCAGTTGGTATGCTTGCTACAACAGGTAGCACAGTTGCCGTTGATGCTTATGGCCCGATCGCAGATAACGCAGGTGGTATCGCAGAAATGTCCGGACTGGATGAGAGCGTTCGTGAGATCACAGACTCTCTTGACTCTGTAGGTAATACAACAGCAGCTATCGGTAAAGGTTTCGCTATCGGTTCTGCAGCTCTGACAGCATTATCTCTGTTCGTATCTTACGCAGAGGCTGTAAACTTAAGCAAGATCGACTTACTGGTTCCGACCGTTATCATCGGTTTGTTAATCGGTGCAATGCTTCCGTTCCTGTTCTCCGCTATCACAATGGAAGCTGTTTCTAAAGCAGCTTACAAGATGATCGAGGAAGTTCGTCGTCAGTTCAAATCTGATAAAGGAATTCTGGAAGGAACAAGCAGACCGGATTACAAATCCTGCGTAGGTATTTCTACACAGGCAGCATTAAAAGAGATGCTTCTTCCGGGTATCATTGCTATCGTAGTTCCGATCATTGTTGGTATCCTGTTAGGACCGGATGCTCTTGGTGGACTTCTTGCCGGCGCACTTGCTACTGGTGTTATGATGGCTATCTTCATGGCAAACGCAGGTGGTGCTTGGGATAACGCTAAGAAATACATCGAGGGTGGACATCACGGTGGAAAAGGAAGCGAGCCGCATAAAGCAGCCGTTGTTGGTGATACTGTAGGTGATCCGTTCAAGGATACATCAGGTCCGTCCATCAACATCCTGATCAAACTGATGACAATCGTGTCCTTAGTATTTGCACCGTTATTCTTATCTATCGGTGGAATCTTAATGTTCTAGTTTGAATTTAATAATTGCCTGAATTAGAGTTAATGAAATTTAGGTTATGATACGAAATCGGGAACTCTTGTCCCGGCGGCTAACAATCGCCTGCCAGGAAAAGAGTTCCCGATTTCTTTTTATACGTAGAGAAGAAATTGACCACTCATTTAGTTTATGTGATCGGATATAGTGTTTTTTCAGTTAGAGAGGTCTTTATAGATAAGAAAAGAAGAAATATGAGCTTAGGATTATGTGTAAAAAGAAACACTTTTCGGGAAGTTGTATATTGTTTCAGTGTAGTAAATGTAATACTATAGTTAGTGTAAAGGCTATGCATGATAGCGGTTGAAAACGGGTTAGTAAATCTGAATACGTATGGGGGAACATATTATGAAAAAGCTTACAACAGGAAAAATATGGCAGTTTGCGGCGGGACAGTTTGGCTGGGCGATGTTATCCGGAATTATTTCAAACTGGCTGGTTTATTTTTATCAGCCGGACCGTACGGCCATCAGTCAGGGACAGACAGTGTTTATCC
>CAVAFS010000116.1:0-2569 GCA_963587975.1 Bulleidia sp.
TCCTTTTCCACATTTCCATTATTATGAGAAAAACCAGCCGCACTTGGGTAATCCTCATATTTATAAGCCCAGGAATCTACCAGCTTACCGGATGGATTTACTGTACCTGAAATCACATCAGCCAAAGCATTTCCCCCTTCCATTCCAGGCTGAACGATTACAAGAAGTGCTTTGATATTCTCAAATTCATCCATGAATGTCAGATCCACCTGTCCACCGGCATTGATCACAACAATCACATTTTTATAATATGTACAGATATCTGCCAGCATCTGATGTTCGTCCACTTTCAGATAATAATCTCCAGATGCTGCATTACGGTCAGCACCTTCTCCAGCCACACGACTGAGTACATAAATTGCTGTATCCGTATTTTCCCCTTCTGCAGGTTTCTTTACCGGATCACCAGTTGGCATGACAAACGGCGTGGTACTGTAAATATCAAAGAAATTTATGACATCTCCACCATTACCGCCGGATCTTGCTATAATATCATTCTTCCATTCCTGACGGGCTTTTTCATAAATGCTGTCATATCGTTGGATCCATTCCTCATTCGTGACTACATATCCGGTCTTTTTCATTCCCTGGAAGATGGAGACGGATTCACGTTCATTGACATCCCCTGATCCTGTTCCACCTTTTATAGTTCTTCCTGCTCCCGCACCGTAAATTGCTATAGCACTTCCTGATTTCAGTGGCAATATATGATCTTCATTTTTTAACAGTACTATACCTTCTGCTGCCGCTTCCCTGGCAATCTGGCGATGCTCTATTTCCCATGGCTGTACTTTCGAATTTGTAGTTCCGGAAAAAGTTCTCTCTTTTAAAGTACGCATCTTTGTAGATCCTCCCTGTTCTCTTTTCACTTTCTGATCTGTCACGACAGCTTACTGAATAAAATCTGCAAAGTCTTTTTTTACTTTTTCTTCATCATCTGTAGCCGCATTAAGTACAAGTGCCTTGCTTAAATCCAGACTGAAAATTCCCATAATAGACTTTGCATTCACATAATATTTATCACTCTGCAGATCCATGTCACAATCATATTTACTGCAGATTTTATTAAATTTGTCTGCGTCCTGCATAGACACAATTTTTACTTTTACTTTCACCATAACAAAATCCTTCCTATACATTTTTGTTTTTCTGATTCTATATTTTTCTAAGTCAGTTAGATAAAATCTTTCACACCAATCAAATTTGATTAAAAATATTTTCTCAGCAGATATGCAGGTGTACAGCTCCATGCATGACAGTAACTATTTACAATACTGCTTCCATATGGCGATTCTGCCGGATTTTTAGGATTGTAAAGTTCCCAGAACGTATCTGCCCCGCTGTTAATCATTCCGCCCCAGTAATATTTCATATAATCCATGGCCTCCTCTTTTTCCCCGCACAATAGCAATGCCTCTACATAATGATGATTCATATATGGCGAAACCATGCCTTTCTCCGGATTCATTTCTTTTACTTTATCCAGAATCTGTATGCCCTCTTCTGAGCTGACAGCACCGGCAAGTATCAGCCATACCTGACTTGCATAGCTGATCTGTCTGTCCGGACCACTCACAAATAACCCCGTTTCCTTATCCCACAAATATTTCCTTGCAGCCTCTGCCTTTGTTTCTGCCTCTGTGGAAAGTTCTGCTGCTTTCTCCTTATCTCCGAGGATTTCTGCAATTTGCTGAACCTTTTTTGCGCAAAAAATATATACACCCTGCATAGCAGCCTGTTTATCCAGCCCTTCTGTCCAGTCAATAAATGCCCAGAACCCCTCTCCATTAACAAGCAGATTTTTCTCATCGAACTGTTCCTTCACGATCTCCATCTGGCGGTACGCACATTTGCTCAGATCACGGAGTGTTTCCATATCTCCGGAAGCCTTATAATAGTCCAGCAATGCAGCTCCAAAGAACATGGAATAGTCCAGTAGAAAAGTATCATCTACGATAAATTCCGGTTCTGTAAACAGGCAGGCACTCACCAGTCCATCGTCCCTTGTCTGGCCTGCAAAAAGATACAGGCATCTTTTTACGAGGTCAAAATTTCGAAAAGTAACATAATTCGTCAGAGCCTGTAATCTCAGATCTCCCAGCCACAGCCTTCGGTCACGCTTCGGTCCATCTTCAAACACAGACTGCATACAGTTCATCAGAGTCCGAAGGCTTACCCGATCCAGACTGCTAACCATTTCATCTTCACTCTCTATACGCTTTACCTCATCCATACTGGCAGCAGAAACACTGATACAGGTTACATCTTCTACAACCAGCTGCCATTTCAGAGAAGTATCTATGGCTTCAATCTCCATATATCGGAATGCGTAACGTCTCGGAAGTTTTAATTCTGCCGGAAGTATATCCACATGGATATACTCTTCCTGAATCCAGCCTCGGCTGATCCAGCCATCGTAATCAGCAGAATTCTCTGTCATTTCTTTTGCAATCTCTCCAAATTTCAGCCGTAGGAATGCCGGCGCGTCCTGCGGACTTCCCACAGAATTTACTTTCAAAGTCACATAGCCAACCTGATGATCTCCGAAATCCAGACATATTTTATCTCC
>CAVAFS010000116.1:2579-4086 GCA_963587975.1 Bulleidia sp.
CCCTTTGTGAGATGATAATTTGAAAGTTTTTCCACAGAGTCTTTCTGTTTCACCTGCGGATATACAGCATCTGTCTTTACAATATCCACAAGCGCTACAGGTTTTACCATTGTCTCATGAAGCTCCGGCATACAGTCTTCCGCTTTTTTTACAAAATCCTGGTTAGTCACGCGAACCATATCCAAATCAATACTTACTTTTGGCATTACGCTGCTCTCCTTTCGTCCAGTTCTTTCACAATCTGAGGATAGATTTTATCCAGATTATAGAACATCATTGTAATTATGGTTGCAACATTCAGCACGATCGGTACCCAGATATACATGGCCGTAATATAACTCTGTGCAGTTGTCGTCTGTACGGAAAGTGCTGCATCAAATCCACCAAACTGCAGAAGTGCCGCACCGATACTGCTGGCAATCGCCATACCGACTTTTCCGATAAATCCATTTACTGCAGAAAGGGTTCCGGCTGTATTGACACCACTTTTCCATTCTCCATAGTCAACAGGATCCGGCTGCATTGCAAAATGCATGCTTCCTTTTAAGCCATAACCAGCTGCTGCAATCACTGCTCCTGCGATAAGCACCTGCGCATTTGTTCCTCCAAAGAAAATCAGCAGCAGTCCACCTATATGTACCACACTTCCGCCGACCATAAGGTTCCTTTTCGTTGTGAGTTTTACAAGAAATGGTGCTGCAAGGTTTGTTACAATTGGCACAAGTGTTGTGATAGTTGCAACCACCTGTACCAGTGCGGTATTCTGAACCACATAAGTAAAGTAAAAAATAACTGCACTTGCCTGAATAACATATCCACCAAAGAACCACAGAATGTTCAAGGCAAACAACTTCCACGGCCCATTATGGAGCAGGCAGGAAATATTTGCTTTCAGGCTGACTTTTTCCTGTTTAATCGTCACACGCTCTTTTGTATTAAAGAAGCAGAAAAAGAATACCAGACATCCGATCACACCAAAAAGAATCATTACGATCCGAAATCCAAGTGCATCATTTCCATTTCCAAATTTGTCTACCAAAGTCAGTGCCAATGCACTGACAACAGTAGAACCAACAGATGAAAAGAATGTTCTGCAGGATGCAAGGACTGTTCTCTCATGCGGATCTTCACTCAGCGCCGGAAGAATGGATGCCATCGGAATATTTACAATCGTATAAGATGTAGATAACAGAATGTATGTTATATATGCATAGATCAACATTCCTGTCTGACTGATATCCGGTACAGAGAACGCAAGAACTGCAGTCACACCAAACGGAATTGCTCCAAAGAGGATCCATGGTCTTGATTTTCCCCATCTTGTGTTTGTCTTGTCAATCAAATACCCTACGATCAGGTCTGAAACGCCATCAATAAATTTCGTCACAAGGAACATAATACTGACTGCACCTGCATTTAAATGCATTACATTTGTGTAAAAATACAGTAAATACAATGAAATCATCTGCCAGATCAGATTACAGGCAAAATCTGAAGAGCCATATCC
>CAVAFS010000117.1:0-6535 GCA_963587975.1 Bulleidia sp.
ATGTAAAAGTATAAAATGAAATAATTTGAACAGAGTGCACAGCGAAGACCATAGTTGGAAAAAGAACCAATCGGTGGCTTCGTTGTGCATTTTGTATATGAATAAAGACGAGATTATATAAAAAATTTCATGGCAGGATTTGTCGAACCATTGTATAATGAATCTATATGTAAAAAAATAGGAGAGACGAAGGATGAACTGGAATAATGTACAGATCGTCCCAACATTTGTAGATCAGGGGGTATCCTGCTATCAACTGGAGGGCGGAGATTTTAAAAATGAATATTATATTGTATCAGAAGCGGAGACACGGAAATTATTAAATAATCCGGAAATCGTCGGATATGAGACTTACTATTGTCTGATTCCGTCCACTTCCCAGATGTTGTATTATTTTAAAGAGCAGAAAAAGGTGACAACGGCCAACATTCTGTCTATTTTGCGTGGCGCATTGAACTATCCGCTGGAGGAGAGCTGCTACCGTGAGCATATCCGTGTGCATGACATCAGTTTCCTGTCCAGTGAGCGTGTGTTCCATGAGGATGAGATCGCAGGGCTGGAGATCAAATACAGCAAGCTGACGATGGTTCCGGGAAGTACGCTGCTGATCGGCGATATTATTGCTACCGGTGAGACATTGATTCATTGTCTGCGTTATGTAACAGACTTTTATCGCGAGCATGGTGCGAAACTTCGTAACATTATTGTGTTTACGATCGGCGGTACAAAAGGTATCGAAATCTTAGAACGCCTGACTGAAGAAATTCGTGAATACTGGCCGGATTTTGAAGGCTTCATCACGGTATTCTACGAAGGTATTTTTGCAACCTATCAGAATAAAGGTGTATCAGGTATCAACCTTCCGGATGTAGACTTTTACTGGAAAGGTGGTATCATTGCACCGGAATTCAGACGCCAGACGCTGTCTATGTGCAATCCGTTATTCGAGAAATGTATCATCTATGATGGTGGTGCGCGTCGTTATGAGATCCATGAGCATGTAGAGGAAGTTCTGGAATTCTGGAATGGCATGCTGGAGCGTGCAGATCAGATTGACCTGAAAGAGCTGCTGGATGAGAAACTTGGTTATCCGGCTCCTTTGTCATACGATGACTGGGTAGAGGCAAACCATTACCAGAAATTAAATGACGCACAGAAAAACTGGCTGTATCGTCAGGAGTTGGGCTACATCGAGAGCTTAAAAGGAATGACTGTGCGTGAGATCGCAGAGCAGAGAATCGAAGAAATTACAACAGCATTAAGAAAATATATGCTATAATAAATCTGTCAATAGCTGCATGATACGACTGCTTGCAGGCGGTATCATGCAGCTATTTGACGGATAAACACACATGAGCATGTAAGGTGATAGCCTAGAATGCGAATGTGGGTTGCGGATTCGAGAGTTCGAAGAACGGAGAAGCCGTATTTATTATGTTACTGTTTGGTTGACGGATAAAACAAAAGATTGCGAGGAAAATTATGACGAAAAAGCAAAGGGTGCTTGAAATCATAGACCGTCTGAAAAAAGAATATCCGGATGCGGACTGTACGCTGGATTATGATCAGGCATGGAAACTTCTGGTGAGTGTCCGTCTGGCAGCGCAATGTACAGATGCCAGAGTGAATCAGATCGTCCCGAAATTGTTTGAAAAATATCCAAGCGTGGAAGCATTAGCAGATGCTGATGTGGCAGACATTGAGGAAATTGTCCGTCCCTGTGGACTTGGAAAAAGCAAGGCAAGGGATATCAGTGCCTGTATGAAAATGCTACGGGATGATTTTGGCGGAAAAGTGCCAAAGGATTTTAACGCATTGTTAAAACTTCCGGGCGTTGGCAGAAAAAGTGCAAATCTGATCATGGGTGATGTGTTTGGTGAACCTGCCATTGTGACAGATACGCACTGCATCCGTCTGGTGAACCGCATGGGACTGGTGAATGGCATCAAGGAGCCCAAAAAAGTAGAGATGGAGCTGTGGAAGATCATTCCACCGGAGGAAGGCAGCGATTTTTGCCACCGTCTGGTATGGCACGGCAGAGAAGTCTGTACCGCGCGGACACAGCCATATTGTGACAAGTGCTGCTTAAATGATATTTGTAAAAAGCACATTTGATGCTAATACGATAGAAAATATGTGATAAGAATAAAAACAAAAGCTTTGTATTAAGAGAACACTTAAAAATCATTGTAAAAAAGGAGAACATGAATGCTGGAAATCAAAGAGTATGTGAAGGCAGAAAGTCTGGAGCAGGCATTTGAATTAAATCAGAAACGAACCAATCAGATCATTGGTGGAATACTCTGGATGAAAATGGGAGATCACAGGATACAGACCGCGATAGATCTGTCTGGTCTTGGCCTTGATACCATTGAGGAAGATGAAAAACAGTTTTCAATAGGATGCATGACATCCTTACGTCAGTTGGAGTTACATGAAGGATTAAATCAGTGGAGCGACGGTGCAGTCCGTGAGAGCGTCCGCCACATTGTAGGTGTACAGTTTCGAAATCTTGCAACCGTAGGTGGAAGTCTGTTCGGACGTTTTGGATTTTCCGATGTGCTGACCTGCTTTTTAGCAATGGATGCTTATGTGGAACTGTATCACAATGGAATCCTGTCTCTGGCAGATTTTGTGAATCTCCCACGGGATAACGATGTATTGATTCGTCTGATCGTGAAAAAGACACCGGGCAAGTGCGTCTATCTGTCTCAGCGAAATACAAAAACGGATTTTCCGGTATTAACATGTGCGGTCTGTCTGGATGAAAAAGGAACCAGAGTGGCAGTGGGAGCAAGACCGCAGAAAGCAATGCTTCTGACTGTGTCTGAGGAGCAGACAGAAAAAATCAGAAAAAACGGTGCGGAGGCAGCTGCAAAAGTTGCAGAAGAACTTGCGGCTCAGATTCCAACGCAGGATAACATGCGCGCCAGTGCCGCATACCGGACCCATCTTGCAAAGGTGCTGATCCGTCGCGCGCTGCTGACCGTGACAGAGGAGGTGCAGTAACATGGTCGTGACAATTACATTAAATGGAAAAAAAGTGGAAGCACTTGTAAAACCGGACACGTTACTCATCGATTTTGTGCGTGATCACGGCTGTTACAGTGTGAAACGTGGCTGTGAGACATCCAACTGTGGACTTTGTACGGTATTCGTGAATGAAAAACCGGTGCTTTCCTGTTCTATGCTGGTAGCGCGGGTAAACGGATGTAAAGTAGATACATTAGAGGGACTTCAGAAAGAGGCAGAAGAATTTGGCTCTTTTATTGCTGATCAGGGTGCTGAGCAGTGTGGGTTCTGCAATCCGGGTATGATCATGAATGCCATTGCACTATTCCGGGAAAATCCGGATCCTTCCGATGAAGAAATTAAAGAATATTTGGCAGGAAACCTTTGCAGATGTTCTGGATACGAGGGACAGATGCGGGGAATCAAAGCATTTCTGGAATACAAAAAGAATGGAGGCAGCAGATGAAAGCAGTAAATCAGCCAATTCGAAAAAAAGATGCCATGGCGCTGGTGACAGGAAAACCGGTTTTTATGGACGATCTGGTTCCGAAGGACTGCCTGATCGTTAAATTACTGCGCAGTCCCCATGCCCATGCGATCGTAAAAGAAATCAATAAAACAGCAGCGGAGAAAGTGCCGGGAATTGAAGCTATTTATACATGGGAGGATGTACCACAGCAGCGTTTTACCACAGCTGGTCAGACCTATCCGGAAGCAACACCTTATGATCGCCTGATCCTGGATCAGCATGTGCGTTTTGTGGGTGATCCGGTGGCAATCATCGCAGGCGAGGATGAAGCATGCGTAGAAAAAGCAATGCGTCTGATCAAAGTAAAATATGAAGTCCTTCCGGCGATTCTGGATTTTCATGTGGCAAAAGACAATGAGATTCTGATCCATCCGGAGGATAACTGGAGATCTCTCTGTCCGGTTGGTGCAGACAATAAGCGAAATCTCTGCGCTACCGGAAAATCCCAGGAAGGCGATGTGGACGGTGTGATGGCAGAGTGTGATACCATTGTAGAGCATACTTACCATACCGTTGCGGATCAGCAGGCGATGATGGAGACATTCCGTACCTATTGTTCCATTGATGCCTATGGCAGACTGAATATTTTCAGTTCTACACAGATCGTATTTCATGTACGAAGGATTGTGTCCAATGCCCTTGGCATTCCGAAATCTCAGATCCGAGTATCAAAACCGCGTATCGGAGGCGGGTTTGGTGCGAAACAGACTTCTGTTTCTGAGATTTATCCGGCATTTGTAACCTGGATGACAAAGAAACCGTCCAAAATTATTTTTACCAGAGTGGAATCACAGATTGCATCCTCTCCGCGTCATGAGATGGAAGTGCATGTAAAAGTAGGTGCCATGAAAGACGGAACCATCCGTGCCATTGACATGTATACATTGTCAAATACCGGTGCTTACGGCGAACACGGACCGACAACGGTAGGATTAAGCGGACACAAATCCATTCCGCTTTACGCAAAGGCAGAGGCATTCCGTTTTGATTATGATGTGGTGTATACAAACGTAATGTCTGCCGGTGCATATCGTGGCTATGGTGCGACACAGGGACAGTTTGCATTGGAGTCAGCAGTAAATGAACTGGCACAGAAATTGCATATGGATCCGGTAAAACTGCGTGAGTTAAATATGGTGCGGGAAGGCGAGATCATGCCGGCTTATTACGGAGAACGAAACAACAGCTGTGCACTGGATCGCTGTCTGAAACGTGCGGCAGAGATGATCGGCTGGGAAGAAAAATTTCCGTGCCGGGATATGGGCAACGGAAAAGTGAGAAGTGTCGGTATGGCCATGTCTATGCAGGGTTCCGGTATTTCCAATGTGGATGTTGGTTCTGCAACAATCAAGCTGAATGAAGATGGAACCTATCTGCTTTCCATTGCAGCGGCAGACATGGGAACCGGCTGTGATACGACACTGGCACAGGTGGCAGCAGAGTGTCTGGAATGTGATACAGACAAAATTGCAGTATCCGGTGCGGACACAGATACATCCCCTTACGATTCCGGATCCTATGCTTCCAGTACCGCATACATCACCGGTAAAGCAGTAGAAAAAACAGCCAGACATCTCGTAGAAGAGATAAAGATAGCGGCTGCGCAGATGCTGCAGTGTGAGGTGGAAGATACGCAGTTTGAAGGAGATCACGTAAGCTGTATTTCCAACGGAAAATCCGTGACAACCGCAGAAATCGGTGTACATTCCATGTGTGCAAACAATCAGGCACTTCAGGTAACAGAAAGTCATTATTCCCCGACTTCTCCACCACCTTATATGGTTGGAATGGCAGAAGTGGAGATTGATAAAGAAACTGGTGAACTGGAACTGATCGATTATGTGGCCGTAGTTGACTGTGGAACTCCATTGAACCCGAACCTTGCAAGAGTTCAGGTAGAAGGTGGACTGGGACAGGGAATCGGTATGGCATTGTATGAAAATGTACAGTATACCGATTATGGAAGAATGATGAACAATTCTCTGATGCAGTATAAGATTCCGGCCCGTGTGGACCTGTGTAAACTTCGCGTAGAGTTCGAGAGCAGTTATGAGGAGTCCGGTCCGTTTGGTGCAAAATCTATCGGAGAGATTGTTATCAATACACCGTCTCCGGCACTTGCACATGCAGTTGCAAACGCAACTGGTATCTGGGTGCGTGAACTTCCAATCACACCGGAGAAAATTGCGATGGGTATACCGGAACAGTAATAAAAAAAGTAAAAATCTAAGTGTTTCCTTATAAAACAGGAAAAGAATGTGAAAAAGACAGGTAAAAGTTAATTTCAACACTACCAAAATGCCTTAAAACTTGGTATACTAAGTTTTAAGGCATTTGTTTTGCTTTTTAAAGTAAAATAAAAAATCAGAAAGGCAGGTGTGGCACATATGATGACCGTGTACAAGACGGACAACCGTGTCCTTCATGAAGTAGAAGAGATGGATCCGGGAGTCTGGATTATGATGACAAACCCAACAATGGAGGAAAGTCAGGAAGTCGCGGAACAATATGATATCGATATGGCAGATGTCCGTGCCGCACTGGATGAGGAAGAAAGTTCCCGTATTGAGCTGGAAGATGGCTATACATTGATCCTGGTGGATATTCCGGCGACAGAGATCCGTCATGAATCCAAAAACTATACGACTATTCCGCTTGGTATCCTTCTGACGCAGGAATGTATCATTACGGTATGTACCGAGGAGACACCGATCCTGCAGCATTTCATTGAGCGCAGAGTTCGTGAATTTTCCACAAAAAAGAAAATGCGTTTTGTATATCAGATTCTGTTCCGTACAGCGGCAATGTATCAGAGTACACTGCGTATCATTGATAAAAAGAGAACCGACATTGAGGAAAACATCGGCGGCAATACCGAAGATGAAGACCTTGTAAACTTACATGAACTGGAATCCACGCTGGTATACTTTGCTACATCCTTAAGAGCAAACGGTGTTGTGCTGGAGCGTTTGTCCAGATATAAACGTCTTGAGC
>CAVAFS010000118.1:0-4674 GCA_963587975.1 Bulleidia sp.
GATCTGAAGTTTATAGACCTCTCTGACTTCCCTGTTTGGAATGATCAATTTGTATGCGCCCTGTTCCGTCATACCAGCCTGCGTCAGATATCCCGTCGTAAATAAAACGCTCCAGAGATTATCGATGCTCTGGTCTATCTCATCATAAGTCAGCTCCAAACGAATATTTTTCTCTATCACTTCCCCGGCAATCAGACGTTCTATCTCGTCACGGGTTGTTTTATTTGCTTTATCTATAAAACGTTTTACCAGCCCATTTCCACTGGTGTTGATCCAGTAGGCCTGCGGTTTTGCATCAGGTTCTCCCCGAAGTCTGTCCACATGATTGATCACATCCCATGGACAATATACATCAACGGAGCCAAAATGATAACCATCATACCATTCTTTTGTTTCTTCCAGATGATTTTCCAAATGGTACACTGTAAGGAGTGCTTCTACATCTTCCTCAGTAAATCCAAAGTGTTCATCAAAGCGAGCATCTGTAATAGACAAAACCTTAAAATTATTCAGCCCTGTAAAAATGCTTTCTTTCGAAACACGGAGACATCCGGTCAACACCGCAAAATGTAAAAACTCATTTGTTTTTAACGCCATACCAAACATTGTACGGATTAACGCTACCATTTCTTTGTAATAACCATTCTGAAAAGCCTTATCCAGTGGAACATCGTACTCATCAATTAGAAGAATGGTTTTCTTACCATAATGTTTATATAAAAGTTCTGATAATATCTGCAAAGAAGCGGGTAACATATCATCTTTTATAGAATACTGACCATCCTTTTGACCAATCAAAGCATAATACTGATTCTTTTCACTTTCTGTCAGATTTTTACTATCTGTCAAAAACTGAAAACGTTCTGCTTCTTTTGCAATCAAATACTTGAACTGGCGTTTTGCTTCTTCAAATGTCAATCCTTCCACATTTTTTAACGAAAGAAAAATAACCGGGAATTTTCCCATATATTCTTCACATAATTTTTTATTTTTAGAAATATACAGATGATCAAACAGTGTTTTATCCGTTCCAATTTCAAAAAAGTAACGGAGCATACTCATATTCAGCGTTTTTCCAAAGCGACGCGGTCTGGTAAACAGATTCACCTCTCCCCATTGTTCCAGAAGCTGTTCTATTAATCTCGTCTTATCTACATAATAAAATCCGTTTTTACGAAGTTTTTCAAAACTATCTATTCCTACCGGTAATTTCAGACCACATGCCATACTTTTTATTCCTCCCAAAAGAATATAAATGCTCACACCAAGTGTAACATCGGTGTGAGCATATCGTCAACAATGAGTTATTTACAATTTGACTTACAAATTCAACAGTGAAAACTGATCTCCGGCATACTGCCGCAGCCGCACCAGCAGTCTCTGATGCTCTTCTTTCTCCAGATGTGGATCCTCTTTCATCAGCACCGATACCTCATAAGAGGCCTTACTCAGCACGTCTGCATCCTGAAATACATCGGCGAGCTGGAACTGATAATCTCCACTCTGCCGAATGCCAAAGAAATCTCCCGGCCCACGCAGCTTCAGGTCTTCTCCGGCGATAAAGAAACCATCATTGGATTTGTTTAAGATTTCCAGACGTTTATTCTTCGTTTGTTCTTCCTTGCCCTGCATTAATATGCAGTAAGACTGCGCATCGCCACGACCGACACGGCCGCGCAGCTGATGAAGCTGCGCCAAGCCGAAGCGTTCTGCATTTTCAATCATCATGACGGTAGCGTTTGGCACATCCACACCGACCTCCACAACTGTCGTTGACACCAGAATCTGGATTTCATTCTCCTGAAATTCCTGCATCACGGCATTTTTTTCATCGGGTTTCATTTTTCCATGCAGCATACCAATTTTGATATCGGATGAAAAAATCTGCTGCAGCTGTGCCGCATAATCCAGCACGTTTTCACCTTCTGCCAGTTCACTTTCCTCTACCAATGGACAGATGACGTATACCTGATGTCCGGCGCGGATCTCTTTTTCCATAAATTTGTATGCAGTCTTACGATAGGACGTATTCACCACGCAGTTTTTGATTGGCAGCCGCTTCGCCGGTACTTCATCAATCACAGAGATATCCAGATCTCCGTACAATATGATTGCCAATGTTCGCGGAATCGGCGTCGCACTCATAACCAAAATATGCGGATGAGACCCCTTTAAAGAAAAAGTTTCTCTCTGCTTTACCCCAAAACGATGCTGTTCATCGGTAATAACCAATGCCAGATTCCGATACTGTACTTTTTCCTGAATTAACGCATGCGTCCCTACGACTAATGCCGGCTGGTCTGATTCCAATACTGCATAAGCTGCCCGGCGGGCTTTCACGCCCATGGAACCAGTCAACAATACCACCGGAATATCAATTCCGTTTGCCGCCAAAAACTGTGTCAGTTTTTCATAATGCTGCTGCGCCAGTACTTCCGTAGGCGCCATGATAGCCGCCTGATAACCGTTGTGCGCCACTTCCAACATGGCCAGAAAAGCAACGATCGTCTTACCGGATCCAACATCACCCTGCACCAGTCGCTGCATAATACACGGTTCCCGCAGGTCGGAACGTATCTGCGCCACTGCACGCTTCTGGGCACCGGTCAGTTCATAGGGCAGACCGTTCATCAGATCTTCCACGAAGGAATCCTCTGCAAAGGTAAACTCATTTTTCAGTTTCTGCGTATTCTCTTTTGACAACTGCATACTGAGCAGAAAGAAGAAAAACTCATCAAATACAAAACGGTTTCTGGCAATGATACAATTTTCCTCATTTTCCGGGAAATGCATGTTTTTCAGGGCAAAATTGTACTCACTCAGATGATTACGGATGCGGATATCCTCCGGCAAATATTCCATCTCCAGCGGAATTTCCTCCATGGCGGCATGTACTGTTTTTACGATCAGGTTATTGGTGACACCTTTTGTCAGACTGTAATGCGGCTGCAACGTTTTTTGCAGTGCCTCATACTGTCCCAGACTGAAAATCTGTGGTTGTTCCATGGTAAGGCGTTCATCCTTCTGGTTGACTTTTCCATAAAAAACATACCATCCGCCGGGACGGATCAATGATCGGATGTATGGACTGCGAAACCAGATCAGACGCAGCGTCTGATGCTCACCTTTTAAGTCCAGCAAGGCCACCTGCTGGCGGGAATGGGTATTGACGGTAGGTGTCTTTTTCACGCACACATACAGGGCATTCTTTCTGCCCTCCACCACCTGATCTACCTCACACAGATCCGGATATTTTTCATAATCACGGGGAAAATATAGGAGTATATCACCGACGGTGTATACTCCTAACTGTTGAAATAACTGTTCTGTTTTCGCCCCGATCCCTTTAATTTCACGAACAGGGGAATTAAGATTCATACGAACTCCTTACTCTACAGAAATAACGTAGTAGTAAATCGGCTGACCACCGAACTGTACTTCTACTTCGCAATCCGGATAAGTCTCCTCAAAGTATTTCTGTAATGCATTGACAGCTTCCGGAAGTACTTCCTCTCCATAATAAATGCAGATGAAAGAAGACTCCTCATCGATCATCTGAGCTACCATATCTTTGGTAACATCCTCGCGGTCTGCACCGACGGAAAGGATGGAGGAATCACCGATTCCCATGTAATCGCCCTCTTTGATCTCTTTATCATCAATCACAGTATCACGGACTGCGTAAGTAACCTGTCCGGTTTTTACTGCTGCGATTGCTTCCAGCATGTTATCTTTATTCTCCTCCGGGGACTGCTCCGGAATGAAGTTGATCATTGCGGAAATTCCCTGCGGAATTGTCTTTGTCGGGATGACAATGATGTCTTTGTCTTCCACAAGCATTGCTGCCTGGTTTGCTGCCAGAATAATGTTTTTATTATTCGGGAAGATGAAGATATGGTCTGCATTTACATGCTCGATGGCATTCAGCATATCTTCAGTACTTGGGTTCATGGTCTGTCCGCCTTCGATCAGGTAATCTACGCCGAGTCCGTTAAATACTTCGTTGACACCCTCACCGATGGAAACTGCGATAAATCCCATGTCTTTTTTCGGTCCTGCAGCTGCTTTTGCTTTCTCTTCCGCTTCTTTTTCCTGCTCTTTTGCAAGTTTCTCTGCGTCTTTGATCAGTTTTTCCTGATGCTCTTCACGCATGTTGTCAATCTTGATACGGCTTAAGGAACCAAAAGTCAGTGCTTTCTGTAATACCAGTCCCGGATCATTGGTATGTACATGTGTCTTTACGATCTCCTCGTCAGCCACCAGTACGATGGAATCACCCATAGACTGCAAAAATGCACGATACTCGTCCTCTTCTGTCTCTGTCAGCGGTTTATTTAATACGATGATAAACTCGGTACAGTAACCGAATTTGATCTCTGCTTCTGTCTGTGCGGAGATTTTTACCACACCGGAAGAGGCCGGAGCAGCTTCAATGGTGTAATCGATCTCTTTGCCAAGGAATGCATCCTGCGCACCTTTCAGGACTTCTACCAGTCCCTGTCCGCCGGAATCCACAACGCCTGCCTGTTTTAATACCGGAAGCATCTCCGGTGTCAGGGCCAGTACACGCTCTGCCTCTGCGATAATAGCGGCAATGTACTGCTCCATGTTGTAATCATCATCACAGGAAAGCTCCAAGGCCTTCTGAGCTGCACCTTTGGCAACGGTAAGGAT
>CAVAFS010000119.1:0-8582 GCA_963587975.1 Bulleidia sp.
GCATTTGGCTCTGATTCCTTCTCCCCAGACACATTTTCTTTTGTTTCATCTGCTTCTGTTTCCTTTTGACAGACTTCTGCTTTGTTTACGAAATCAGCAGGAAGTAAATCTGCTTTATTATTTACAATAATATATGGAATCTCTTTTTCCTTAAAAATACGGATCAGTTCTTCATCGCACTGCTTTTTCCCTTCTGTAGCATCCACCACAAGCACTGCGATATCTGTCTTATTCAATACCTGTTTTGTCTTTCTGACACGCAGCTCGCCCAATGCCCCTTCATCATCAAAGCCAGGTGTATCAATGATCATTACCGGTCCGATCGGAAGTAATTCCATAGATTTATAAACCGGATCCGTGGTCGTTCCCTTCGTATCTGATACCACAGCCAGTTCCTGTCCTGTCACAGCGTTAACCACGCTGGATTTTCCTGCGTTTCTTCGTCCAAAGAAGCCAATATGTACACGATTGGCACTTGGTGTACTGTTTAATCCCATTTTTATACTCTCCTTTGCTTCCTTTTTCCGCATTTTCTGCGCATGCACTTATTGTAACACTACTTTTTTTTACTTACAACAATAATGGGATAGTTTTGTGCTGAGGAACCAAACTACCTATCCAACATACACTAAAAAAGAGAATTTAACGACATTTTAGGAGGTTATTTTGAAAAAGATTGTAAAAAGAGGAATTGCAGTATTCACCTGCACTGCTATGGCTGCAACAATGCTGCTGGCAGGCTGCGGTCAGAACATGACTCCAGATGAAACCGATACAGGTTCTGTAAATGTAGAAAACACAGATGATTCTGGTAAAAAAGACGAAACACCTGCATTGCAAAAAGTGACCTTAAACGAAGTAGCGCATTCGATTTTTTATGCTCCGATGTATGTGGCCATCGAGCAAGGCTACTTTAACGATGCGGGCATTGATCTTGATCTGGTGACCGGCTTTGGTGCTGATAAGGTTATGACAGCGGTTCTTTCCGGTGAAGCAGATATTGGATTTATGGGGCCGGAAACTACCGTCTATACGGCAAATGAAGGAAGCAAAGATCCGGTAGTAAACTTTGCACAGCTGACTCAAAGAGCAGGCAATTTCCTGGTGGCAAGAGAAGAGATCACTGATTTTGAATGGTCTGATCTGATTGGAAAAGATGTATTGGGTGGAAGAGCCGGTGGCATGCCTGAGATGGTATTTGAATATATTTTGAAACAAAATGACATCGATCCATCCGAAGTAAATATTGACCAGAGTATTGATTTTGGCTCCACCGGAGCTGCTTTTACCGGTGGTCAGGGGGAATATACCGTTGAATTTGAACCTGGGGCAACACTTCTGGAACAGGAAAAAGCCGGCTATGTGGTGGCATCTCTCGGCGTAGATTCCGGTTATGTGCCGTATACCGCATTCAGTGCCAAAACAAGTTATATGGAGAAACATCCAGATATCATTCAGGCCTTTACGGATGCCTTGCAGAGAGGCATGGAGTATGTCAATACTCATACACCGGAAGAGATTGCTTCCATCATTCAGCCGCAGTTTTCCGAAACAGACACCGCCACCATTACGACAATTATCCGCCGCTATCAGGAGCAGGATACATGGAAAACAGACCTTGTATTTTCTGAGGATAGTTTCGAGCTGCTGCTTGATATCCTTGAAAGCGCCGGACAGTTGGAAAAACGGCCGTATTATCATGATGTTGTGACCACAGAATATGCAGAAAAAGCATTACAGTAAAAAATAATAGAAACATCCAAATTGTAAATGGTGGAACTATCATTACTGGTATTTCCACCATTTTTTATAGTTATAAAATCTATTTATCACATTGTTTTTTCCACTTGCCCCCTGTGGTCTGCCTTGCTATACTCTTTATATAACCATTTCCCGTAAACACAAGTCTCACACATGTTCGACAAAAATACAAATCGCGGGAGCTATTTATAATTATTGGAGGGATAGACAAATGATTTATTTTCGCTCAGATTACAGCCAGGGCGCTCATCCAAAAGTCATGGATGCTCTGGTAAAAACAAACCTTGAGCACACAGACGGATATGGACTGGATGCGCACTGCGAACATGCAGCCTGCATGATCCAGGACCTGATTGGCAATCATGACTGCCACGTACACATGATGGTAGGCGGTACACCGTGTAACGTTACAACAATTGCAGCCACGCTGCGGCCATATGAAGCTGTCGTAAGTGTCCGTGGAGGACATGCATATTTCCACGAAACCGGTGCTGTGGAAGGCACGGGACACCGCATCGTCACCGTAGAAGGCGACAACGGTAAATTGACACCGGAAATGATTGATCAGGCCTGGGAAGAATTTGAGGATGAACACACACCGCTTCCAAAACTCGCCTACATCTCACAGCCTACGGAAATTGGTACCATTTACAGCAAAGCAGAAATGACTGCTATTTCCGAAAAATGTAAAGAACGTAATATGCTGCTTTACGTGGACGGAGCCAGACTCGGCTGCGCGCTGACCTGCCGTGACAATGATCTGTCCATTCAGGAACTTGCCACACTCTGCGACGCCTTTTATATCGGCGGAACCAAAAACGGTGCACTCTTTGGTGAAGCACTTGTCATCTTAAACGACACGATGAACGACCACTTTCGCTGGATGATCAAACGCCAGTGTGGCCTGCTGGCCAAAGGACGTCTGATCGGTGTTCAGTTTGAAGCCCTGTTGGAAGGCGGTATGGACAGCATCTATTTTTCCATGGCTGCACATGCCAATGAAATGGCCGCACTCCTGCGGGATTCTCTGACAGAACTTGGCGTACAATTTTTTGGAAGTTCCCAGACCAATCAGATTTTTCCGATTCTTCCTACTGCCATCGTCAAAGAACTGGAAAAGGATTTCTTCTTTTATGAGTGGGCACCGGAAAAAGATGGTATGATTCCAATTCGTCTGGTCACCGCCTGGGGCACTACCAGAGAAGACGTGGACACATTTTTAAACACGATCAAAAAATTATTGTAATGCAGAACATTTATATTAATTTAATTTTTCCTATAAACAATTTATGTTAATCAGCAAAACAACATGTAATCACTGTACTATTACATGTGGAAAATAAGGAGGAACATTCTATGCGAATGATGCATGTAACAATTATGACAAAATGCCTGAACGAATCTGTTCAGTTTTATGAAGAACAGGTAGGACTTACCATTCTGCGCGATATGCGTGATAACCCGGAGCACCAGATTGTATTCATGAGTGACAAATCCGGCGGCACCTGCGTAGAACTTGTAAACAATCCAACGGCCGCTTACTATGGCGGCGGCATTTCCATGGGATTTGAAGTCGAGGATATCGACAAGGAATATACAAAAAAAGAAGAACAGGGCTTCCGTCCGGGACCAATGATCTCCCCGAATCCGCATGCCCGTTTCTTCTTCGTAAAAGATCCAAACGGTGTAGACATCCAGTTCGTACAAGAGGATTAATCATTTCAGTTGCATCCCAGATGTGCAAGTTTACTCTGATTAAAGACAGCGCAATGGTGCAAATTTGGCATCTGGTATTGTGTGGTGATGAAAAGCTAAAACATATCCAATATGTAAATAAAAATCGGGAACTCTATTCTCTACTAAGCGATTCAGCGAGTGACTAGCGGTAGAAAATAGAGTTCCCGATTTTTTTTATATAATTTTTAATTTTTTCACATCACAACTTCAGCCATGAAAAAAATCAATGTGCAAACTGGCTGTTATACAGATTATAATAGAACCCTTTCTGTGCCAGCAATTCCTCATGACTTCCCTGTTCAATAATACTTCCGTCTTTCATCACCAGAATCCGATCCGCATTCTGGATTGTAGAAAGTCGATGTGCCACGATAAAACTGGTTCTTCCCTTCATCAGTTTTGCAAATGCATCCTGAATCTTGATTTCGGTTCTTGTATCAATAGAAGATGTCGCCTCATCCAGGATCAGCATCGGCGGCTGACAGAGCATAACCCTCGCAATGGACAGCAACTGTTTCTGTCCCTGTGACAGGCTTCCGCCATCCTCTCCGATCACAGTATCATACCCATCAGACAGACGTTTGATAAATCCATGTGCATGGCAGGCTTTGGCCGCTGCGATCACTTCCTCATCCGTTGCATCCGGACGTCCCATACGGATATTATCTCGGATCGTACCTGCCTGCAGCCAGGTATCCTGAAGCACCATGCCATAATTTTCACGCAGGCTGTGACGTGTCACATGACGGATATCCTGATCTTCCACGCTGACAGAACCGGAATTCACATCATAAAAGCGCATCAGTAAATTGATCAATGTCGTTTTTCCACATCCAGTCGGTCCAACGATTGCAATGGTCTGACCTGGTTTTACATCCAGATTCAGGTTCTCGATCAGTTTCTGATCCGGTACATAAGAGAAATCCACATCTTTCAGATCTACTTTTCCGTCAACATTCTGTAACACAACCGCATCCGCATCATCCGGAATTTCTACGTCTTCCTCGATCAGTTCAAAAATACGTGCCGCGCAGGCCAACGCATTCTGTAACTCTGTAATAACACCGGAAATCTCATTAAACGGCTTAGTATACTGATTTGCATAACTTAAGAAGCAGGAAAGTCCTCCGACCGACATACCACCGGCGATTACACTGAGTGCTCCTGCCAGTGCTACTCCAGCATATACGATACTGTTTACAAAACGGGTACATGGATTTGTCAGGGATGAGAAAAATGTCGCACGCAGCGAGCATTTCTGTAAGCGTCCATTGATCTCGTCAAACTGCTCCAATGCCTCATCTTCATGTGAAAATGCCTGTACCACTTTCTGATTTCCTACTATCTCATCAATGAGGGCGGTCTGTTCTGCCCTCGTTTCTGACTGCAGCCGGAACATATCATACGTCCGTTTTGCGATAAATCTTGCCACAAACAGTGAAATCGGTGTCAGCCCGACTACCACTAATGTGATACCCGGATGAATGGTCAGCATAAAGATCAGCGTACCAACGATTGTAACCACACCGGTAAAAAGCTGGGTAAATCCCATCAGAAGACCATCTGCAAACTGATCTACATCCGCGATAACACGGCTCACGATCTCACCGTAGGAATGTGCATCCAGATATTTCAGCGGCATTTTCTGAATTCTGGTAAATGCCTGATTACGCACATCCCGGACAACCTGATATGTTACTTTATTATTGATGGTATTCATGATCCACTGCAGCACTGCTGTGATTGCTGCCAAAATACCGATCTCAATTAAAAGTTTTGCAATATTTGTAAAATCTACATTTTTCCAGTCAACGATAAAATCAATGGCACGTCCCACCAAAATCGGGATATATAAGGTCAGTGCCACTGTTACAGCAGCCAGGATAATGGAAGCCGCCATCCAGAAACGGTAAGTTCCGATGTAACGAAGTACTTTTTTTAATGTATTCATCTGTGATTCGGATTTACTCACAAGTAATTCCTCCTTTTTCTATATTATTCGCAATTCGCTGCGCTTCTTGCTCATAAGCAACTAAGCTGTCTCCGGCTTTCCGGCAAGGTGCTTACACGCCTTTTGTGATAAATAAATTCCAACATTGAGAACTTATTTACTTTGCTTATACTGGGAATTAGAAATCTCCTGATATACTTCGCAGGAATCCATCAGCTCTTCATGTGTTCCGATTCCAACCACCGCTCCATCATCCAGTACCACGATCTTATCCGCATACTGAATGGAGGAAGTTCTCTGGGAAACAATAAATAATGTCGGTTTGTGCTCCATGGCACCGATGGCCATGCGAAGTGCCGCATCTGTTGCAAAATCCAGTGCAGAGGAACTGTCATCCAGAATCAGAATCTCAGGATTTTTTACAAGCGCCCGGGCAATGGTCAGTCTCTGACGCTGTCCACCGGAAAAGTTCTTTCCACCCTGTTCCACTTCAGTATCCAGTCCATGTTCTTTCTTCATGACCACATCTTTTGCCTGTGCGATCTCCAGCGCATCGAAAATTTCTTCTTCCGTCGCATCCGGTTTGCCCCACTGCATATTGGAACGGATCGTGCCTGCAAACAGCACTGCTTTCTGCGGAACGACACCGATTTTATCTCGCAGCTCTGTCAGGCCATAATCACACACATTTTTGCCATCCACATATACTGTACCGGAACTGCAGCCATAAAAACGCGGGATCAGGTTTATCAGAGAAGACTTTCCTGATCCGGTTCCGCCGATGATACCGACGGTCTCTCCCGGACGAACCTTCAGAGAAATATCGCTGACCGCTTCCTGTGCAGCCTCCGGATAACGGATGCCTGCATGGTCAAATACAACGCTGTATTCCGTCATATTTTCTGCATATACATTATCGTCATGACGTTTTTCCGTCATATCAGTACTATTCTTCTTCGCATCAGAGCTATCTGCTTTTCCATTAAAACTATCTGCTTTTGTATCTAATGTTTCTTTTCCATCTTTGATGGACGGCTCTACCTCTAGCACGGACTGAATACGATTACCGCAAGCCACAGACTTTGTAATATTAATAATCAGGTTTGCCAGTTTGATCAGTTCTGTCAGGATCTGAGACATGTAGTTGTACAACGCCACAACCGCACCCTGGGTGATAATACCCATATCTACACGGATCGCGCCAACCCAGATCAAAGCTATGATAGCCACGTTAATGATAATGTAAGTCAACGGATTCAACAAGGCAGAAATACGTCCCACAAATTTCTGTGTATCAGTCAGCACCTGATTCTGTTTTCGAAACTCATCTTCCTGCTCTTCTTCCTTACAGAAAGCACGCAGGACACGGACACCGGTCAGATTTTCCCTGGTCAGTCCAAGCACCTTATCCAGACGGTTCTGCACTTTTCGATACAGTGGAATGCACGCCAGCATAACGCCAAATACAACAACAGCCAGCGCCGGAATGCCTACCGCAAACACCAGTGCTGCTTTTACATCAATAGTAAAGGCCATTACCATGGCTCCAATTATAACAAACGGTGAACGCAGCAACAGGCGCAGCGTGAGGTTTACCCCATTCTGCACCTGATTCATATCACTGGTCATACGTGTGATCAGTGTCGATGTTCCCTGTGTGTCCAACTCTGCATAAGACAGCTTCTGAATATGTGCAAATAACACATGTCGGATTTTTGTTACAAATCCAACTGCTGCCTTTGCCGCAAAATATTGTGCCGTGATGGAAAAGGCCAGACCGATAAGTCCAAGCAAAACAAGAACGAGGCACATCTTTACGACATAGCCCCGATCATGATTTCCGATACCGGTGTCGATGATGGCCGCAACTACCAGAGGCACAAATAGTTCCAATGTAGCCTCCAGTAATTTAAACAACGGTCCGAGCACCGACTCTTTTTTGTAATCTTTCAAGTAACGAAGTAACTTTTTCATAATTCCCTGCTTCTCTCCTGTTGCTGATTTTGCACTCGCTTCTTCCGTAATTCAATATCACCATTAGTTATTAACAGCATGATGAACCGGTATGGTATCTTTTGAAATCGGATAGAAAGAATACCCGTTATTTTTTCCGTAAGTGATAATACTCTGTAATGCATCCGCGGATGTCTGTTTCGCTGAAGTGTCATGCATCAGTACCACATTATTGCGTCCATGTTTAAATCCTCCAGTTACATTTCCAATGATCAGATTTACCGGACGGTTATTGCCCTCTGCATCACCGGATGATACATTCCAGTCCATGTACATCAGACCATCATCCGTCACTCTCTGTACCAGCTGGGACATAACACCAGCACAGTACTTTTTGCTGACTGTATTGGAACTTCCACCCGGAAACCGAATGACATATGCGTCATATCCGGTGTCTTCCTTCAGCTTATTTTTTAATGTATTGATATTGTCCATAAATGCATCTGCGGATGTATAAATCTGACTGTAATTATGGGAGTAACCGTGGATTCCTATGGTGTGTCCCTCATCGATCATGCGCTGAATGATCGGTAACTTATCTTCATCATAATCACAGATAAAAAATGTCGCCTTGATGCCATTGGCTTTCAGCGTATCCAGCACACGTACCGTCACATCCGAACTCGGGCCATCATCAAAAGTCAGATAAATGGCATCTTCCTGATTGGTTTCAATCTTCTTAACCGTAACGGTTCGTGTCACCTGAGAAACATTTCCGCTGGAATCCGTCGCCGTATATGTCACAGTATACGTACCCGGACGATAAATATCCACATATCCTGATTTTACCACATTTGCAGTGATATCGCCATCTCTGTCATCCACAGCTGTTGCTCCCGGATCCTCATATTTTTCCTGCTCATTAATGGTCACTTCTGAATCTCCATTTAACGTAATTTCCGGTGCAGAGACATCCGGCAGCACGACTTCACGTTCTGCTTCTCCTGTATTTCCATGACTGTCCGTCGCTTCATAATGGATTTTCATCGTGTAATCATTGACCTGCTCTTTTGTGGTTTTGATTTCTTTGGATACATCACCATCACAGGCATCGATTGCGGTCGCACCAGTGTCCTTATATTCGTCCAAACTGTTCACCACAACTTTTGCATCACCGTTT
>CAVAFS010000120.1:0-3417 GCA_963587975.1 Bulleidia sp.
TCGGTCTTTGGGTTCTGCTCTTCTTTTTTGATTCTCTGGAATGTGATAGTTACTTTGAACAGATCTCCATCCAGATACAGATCAAAGGTACCCTTCTGCATAACCGTCAGGTTTCGTGCAATCTCAAGGCCCAGGCCACTGCCCTCAGTACTTCTGGATACATCGCCTCGTACAAAACGCTCCAGCAGCTCATCTGCTTTGAAATTCAATGGGTTTTCGGACACATTTTTCATGGAAAATACGACCGTATCTCCTTCAATGCTTCCGTTTACATACACTCTGGTTCCAGGCATTGCGTATTTTGCCGCATTGTTATACAGGTTTTCGATGACACGGAACATCCGGCGTCCGTCTGCTATGATCAGCATCTGTTCTTCCGGCAGATCACAGATCAGCCCCAGTTTCTTTGCTTCAAATTTTTCCTCAAATTCACCATTTGTCTGCTTGATCAACTGTTTCAGATTGATTTCCTGCATCGTCAGCGTAATATTTCCGGAGCTGATCTTGGAAGCCTCCACCAGATCCTCAGTCAGCTGTTTCAGGCGCAGTGCCTTGCGGTTTAATATCTCGATATAACCGGCGATTCGCTCATCCTGAATATTTTCACGTTTTAAAATATCCACATAATTGATGATGGAGGTCAGCGGTGTCTTAATATCGTGAGACACATTGGTGATCAGGTCTGTTTTCAGACGTTCACTCTTCATCTCTGCATCGACTGCCTTTTCCACACCGTCACAGACTTTGTTGATCTCTTCTGCCAGCTCCAGATTTTCTCCGGACATATGCTCGGTGTTGATGCGGTAGTCCAGATTTCCTGCTGCCAGCTGCTGAATACCGTCTTTGATGGCTTCTTTTCCACTGGTGCTCTTTAACATTTTCAAATATACAAAAATGTCAAATAAGATCATCAAAATAAAGAAGAGAAAAGCTGCGCCTCCCATATAATTAAAACCAAAGGTACAGATGATCCACATAAAAATGGTCTGCACACCAATCAATACTACATAGGCAATCAGAAGCTGTTTGTTTGCTTTCTGTGCACGGTAAGAGTCCTGAATCGTTTTTCTGGATGCATCTACGGTTCTTTTTATTGCACGCGCAATGCCTCCGACGATGCTGCCGCCAAGTCTGCGCTCTTTGATTCTGCGTCCATAAGTTTTTACATTCCATGCAAACAGTGCTGCTGACAAAATACCGCAGACAGTGCAGCCAGCCATAACATTTTCCAGCATATACGGTAACATACTGTAATAATATCCGGAATTAGTGAAAATACGGACAACGCATTCCGCAAATACAACGAACAGTATCACCCATAAAATGATATCCTTGATCATCAGAAGCTCGATAGGGAACTTATCCATAAGCACCGGATGGATTTCATCATCCTCCGGCCGGCGTCCGGTCTGTATCGCGATCATGACGATCATTACAATGGCAATTGCAAGGAACACCCACATAGCTACGAAAACATTGATACGGTGTTCACCGGATCCAAAGTTAAATGCGATCTGTGAGGATATATCCTGGTAAGCATCATAATACATGGAATCATAATATGACTGTGAGGTTCTGCAATGGTAATTGGTATCCAGCCCGGCAAAAAGTCTCCAGTTTCCGTCGCCCATGGAATCGCTGATCAGTCCCTTTACTTCATCTGGCATAAAGCTTATCGATACGTAACTGTTTTCTCCGGATGCCTCATCCAGCATCAGATAAAGGGACTTGCCTGCTGCGGAATAATCTTTTGTCAGATACTGCTCTTCCAGCTGGTCGAGGGACATGGCCTGCTCTGTGTTCCATGCCGGCACATTCGTGTATACACTACCATCGTCTTCATTTAACAGATATACATAGACATTTGTATTGTCATACTGTTTTTGTATGTTCTGAGTCTGATTTATCAGATCATGTACCTGACTTGCTGCATCCAGCAGGTCTTCATAATAGCCGGAAAGCAGATTCAGCTGATTGTTGGAACGGGCATATGATGCCAGCGTTATACCATTGATATTTTTAATAAATTTCTGCTCAATATCAATTCCATTTGCATACAATACATCCGGTCCATTGTTGTAGCACTTCACCTGATAGGAATCATATGCTTCCGGATGTCTGTTATCACCGGTACTGCCGTCACTTTCATCAAACCAGTCGCTGATATCTACGGTCTCTATATTTACCGGCTCCGGAATATCGGCATCTGCTGACGTATCTGTAGTAGATTCCACTGCAGAAGCTGTTGTCGTTTCCGTATTGGACTCAGAGGCTTCATAATCGCTGGTATCTATCTCATCACCTTCATCGTATACATCATACACATATTCATGTTTTGTCTGTGTCAGCCAGCGAAGGATCGGATAGCCATCAGAATTGTAAAATGCATCCAGATCAGACAGTTTGTATTCCAGATTCTGGTCTTTGTTTTCCGCATTTACGCCATCGCTCAGATTGGAAATATCTACGGTCAGATCTCCATTGTAAGCATTTCCATTCAAAATCTTATTTTCAGAACTGAATTTATCCAGCTGACTCTCCAGTTCTCGTCTCACATAACGTTCTGCCCTCTGACTTTCCTCATAAGCAACCGGACTCATAATTTCATGGACGTTCATACCTGCATGAAGTCCGACCAGACTCCATCCGGCACAGATACCGGTCAGACCGCCAGCCACCAGCAAAACAGCCGTCGTCAGCGTCTTTGCCCATGCGCTGTAAAAATGTTTTTTCTTCATAAAGGATCTCCTGTTCTACTCGACTTTAATATCCTCCATCTTGTAGCCGATTCCCCATACCACCTTCAGATAACGCGGTTCCTTCGGGTTGATCTCAATTTTTTCCCGGATATGTCGGATATGTACCGCTACAGTGTTATCTGCATTAATGGCATCTTCGTTCCAGATATTTTCATAAATCTGTTCAATGGAGAACACCCTTCCCTTATTTTTTGTCAGGAAAAGAAGGATATTATATTGAATTGGTGTTAATTTTTCTACGACTCTGCCATCGACTGTGACCTGTTTCATATCATCGTTGATCTCCAGTCCGCCTGTGCGGTAAACATTGGAAACCGTTTCCGGCGTCATCGTCCCCAATTTTGTATAACGACGCAGCTGGGATTTTACTCTCGCCACAAGCTCTAAGGAGTTAAATGGCTTTGTCACATAATCATCTGCTCCTACGTTTAATCCGAAGATCTTATCCGTATCCTCTGTTTTTGCAGAAAGAATAATGATCGGAATGTTTGATTCTTCTCGGATCTTTAACGTGGCCCGGATACCGTCCATACGCGGCATCATAACGTCCATGATCAGAAGCTGAATATCGTTGCTTCGCATCATCTCAATGGCCTGAATGCCATCATATGCCTTTAATATACGGTATCCTTCCGGAGCCAGATAGATTTCAATGGCA
>CAVAFS010000121.1:0-2584 GCA_963587975.1 Bulleidia sp.
GCGGTATGTGGGATCTTGCAACCTGCGCAAATGGAGAGCCAAATGTAGTACCGGTTGCATTCAAAGATGTTACTGAGGATGGCAAACTGATTGTCGGAGATGTATTCCTTGAGACAACGTTACAGAATATCAAAGCTAACGATGGAAAAATTGCGATTTCTGTATACGATGCACAGAATCTGGAAGGCTATCAGATCAAAGGAACTGCAGAATATGTGACAGAGGGAGCTATTGTAGACACATTCAAAGCAATGGTAGAAGAAATGTTCAACGGAGCAGCAACTGCAAAAGGCGCACTTATCATCACTCCTTCCAAAGTGATTGTTACCACACCGGGTGCAGATAATAAGAAAGAACTCTAATCAAGTATGAAAAGTGCGGATAATGATCTGCTGGATTCCATGCCGGTTCCAAAGGCTTTTCTTCGACTTGCGTTACCGGCAGTGGCCGCACAGCTGATCAATATTTTGTATAATCTGGTAGATAAAATGTTTATCGGGCATATTCCGGGCGTTGGCAAGCAGGCTTTGGCAGGCGTTGGAGTAACGGCACCTGTAATTTTGGCTATTTCAGCGTTTGCGGTTCTGGTAAGCATGGGTGGTGCACCGAAAGCTTCCATTTTTATGGGAAAGGGTGACAGGGAACAGGCAGAAAAAGTGATGGGGAGTTGTACCTGGATGCTGATCGTGTTATCCGTAGTTTTGACAGCAATCATGCTCATTTTTGGAAAAAGAATTTTGTGGTTATTCGGTGCCAGTGGTGAAAACATTTCTTATGCAGCGGACTATATGAACATTTATTGTCTGGGTACCTTATTTACACAACTTACACTTGGTTTGAATGCATTTATTACAGCACAGGGAAAAACGCTGATCAGTATGTGTAACGTTGCGGTTGGCGCTGTGACAAATATCCTGCTTGATGCAATATTTATAAATATTTTGAGTATGGGAGTAAAAGGTGCAGCACTGGCAACGGTTCTTTCACAGGGAGTATCGAACTGCTTTGTGATTTATTATTTACGGAAACCACAGAGCACATTGGGCCTTTACTTAAAAAATATTCGTTTTAATAAAGAACTTCTTGGCCCTTGCATTTTACTGGGCGCTTCACCGGCATTGATGCAGCTGACAGAAAATATGGTTGCAATCAGTTTTAATACATCGCTGCAGAAACATGGCGGTGATATGGCTGTTGCATCTATGAGTATTCTGACAAGCATTATGCAGTTTGTAATGCTGCTTTTGCCGGGATTGGTGCAGGGTGCGCAGCCATTGTTAAGTTATAATCTTGGTGCAAAAAATATTCTCAGGGTGAAGAAAACATTCCGGTTGTTGCTTATTTGCTGTGTCAGTGGATCCTTTCTGATCTGGCTTGGATGTATGACGATGCCCGGAAGGGTCGCATCCATTTTCACAGAAGATACAGCTTTAATTGCATTTACAGAGAAAAGTATGAGAGTGTACCTTGCGATGCTTCTCATCTATGGGATACAGGTCGCGTGCCAGTATAGTTTTGTGGCATTGGATCAGGCGAAGAAAGCAATTTTTCTTACGATATGGAGAAAAATTATTTTGCTGATACCGTTAATTTTTATTTTGCCGGAAATTTTGCAGGATGCGGTAATGGGTGTTTATCTGGCGGAACCAATTGCAGATACGATTGCGGTTTGTACGACTGCACCGATGTTTTATTGCTATTTCCGGAAATTAAAATGATTGAATGATCTGGCAGAAACTTACAGAGATACCTTAGCTCCATTTGAAATGGTGGCAACAATTTGAGAAGAGAGTTACTAATAAATTTCATAGTAACTTTAAAAATGATCACCTTCAGGCTATAATGAAAAAAAAGATAGCTGGAAGGTGATTTTTGTATGGCAAAATATAAGAAAAAATTAGAGGATGACATTCGCTGTCCTCTGGAATACGGTCTGGCAATTTTTGGCGGTAAATGGAAATCACGGATTATCTGTGTGCTGTCTGCCAATGAAAGACTGCGTTACAGCGAACTGCGAAAAGAAATGTATAATATTACAGATGCCGTACTGGCAGCAACTTTAAAAGATCTCATGGAAGATGGAATCGTTGACCGGAAATCCTATGATGAGATTCCACCGCGTGTGGAATACTCCCTGACAGAAAAAGGAAAATCAGTTGTTCCAATCCTGCAGAGTATCTGCCAGTGGTCAGATGTATTTTATAAGGAAGATAATGAAAACGAAATGGTACAATGTCAGAAATGTGATCACCATAGATAAAGTAATACGAATAATAAAGAGGCAGAGAAGGAGAGACAGAATATGCTTACATATACAGAAGAAAAGAAATTCACAAAAGAGCAGGTGCAGCAGTTGTTTTTATCCGTGAACTGGGTTTCCGGAAATTACCCGGAACGTTTATACAAGGCACTTATGAACTCCTCAACGGTACTGACTGTCTGGGATGATGAGAAACTTGTTGGTCTGGCGAGAGTACTGGACGATACGGCGATGCTGGCTCAGATTCATTATGTGCTGGTAGATCCGGATTACCAGGGAATGGGAATCGCCGGTAAAATGATCGAATATATCAAAGAGAAGTAC
>CAVAFS010000122.1:0-10984 GCA_963587975.1 Bulleidia sp.
AGATTAATTTTGAGTACGATGGCACAAAAGAAGAAAAACTGGCCTGTGCAGATGCTGTCAGCGAGGTTATTTCTTCACAGGGATTTGAGACTTCCGGTTATCTGGAGAGCAGAACCGGAAATGAAAAAGAATTTTATACCTTATACGGCGGACTGTTTTTCTTAGGATTGTTCCTTGGCATCATGTTCCTGATGGTTACGGTTATGATCATTTTTTACAAACAGATTTCCGAAGGTTATGATGACAGAGAACGTTACGTCATTATGGAAAAAGTTGGAATGAGCAACGCAGAAGTAAAGGTGTCTATTCAGTCCCAGATCCGAATCGTATTTTTCTTGCCGCTGGTGATGGCAGCTGTGCATGTGGCAGCAGCGTTTCCGATGATCCGCAGGTTGCTGGCGATGCTGAATCTGACAAATGTGCCGCTGTTTGTGACCTGTCTGGTTGTTACGATTCTGGTGTTTACCGCGATTTACTATCTGGTTTTCCGGATTACATCCAGAGCATATTATAAAATTGTATCAAGATAAAAGTAGAAAATTAATCGCCTAAAGTTTTATCAAATAAGATTTGTACCTTATCTGGTGAAATTTCAGGCGATTTTGCGTGGAAAAATGATTTTGCTTAGTTGAATTTCAGCGGATTTAATAGTATAATTTTCATAGATTGTTAGAATTATAACAAAGAAATGCAATTCACAATTTAGAAAGAGGAGGAATCTATAATGCTTAACTGGAAAAATTTAGATACCCTTGCTTCTTACGAGGAGCTGAAAAAAGTAGAGCCTGTCAATGTGGCAGAGGTAATGTCCGGGGAAAACGGCGCAGAGCGTGTAAAAAATTACAGCATTCCAATGATGGATGGTCTTACTTACAATTATGCAGCAAAAGCAGTTGATGATAAAGTGCTTGCAGCTCTGGCAAAACTTGCCGAGGAAGCACAGTTAATTGAGAAATATGAGTCTCTGTATAACGGAGCAGTAATCAATACAGGAGAGAACCGTCTGGTACTTCACCAGCTCACCCGTGGTCAGTTAGGTGATGACGTAGTGGCAGAGGGTGTAAACAAACGTGAGTTTTATGTAGCACAGCAACAGAAAATCGCTGATTTCGCAAACAAAGTACATGCTGGCGAGATCACAAACGCAGCAGGCGAGAAATTTACAACGGTTGTTCAGATCGGTATCGGCGGAAGTGATTTAGGTCCGCGTGCGATGTATCTTGCATTAGAGAACTGGGCAAAAGTAAATAACAAATTCAAAATGGAAGCAAAATTCATCAGCAATGTTGATCCGGATGACGCAGCAGCCGTATTAAATTCTATTGATGTGGCACATTCCATCTTCATTCTGGTTTCCAAATCAGGTACAACTTTAGAGACACTGACAAACGAGTCTTTCGTAAAAGATGCTCTTGCAAAAGCAGGTCTGGATGCTTCCAAGCATATGATCGCTGTTACAAGTGAGACATCTCCGCTGGCAAAGAGTGATGATTATCTGGCCGCATTCTTTATGGATGATTACATCGGCGGACGTTATTCTTCTTCATCCGCAGTTGGCGGTGCTGTATTATCTCTGGCTTTCGGACCGGATGTATTTGCAGAGTTCCTTGCCGGTGCAGCAGAAGTGGATAGAGCAGCTACAAACAAAGATTTATTAAAGAACCCGGAAATGCTGGATGCACTGATCGGTGTATACGAGCGTAACGTACTTGGTTATCCGTCCACAGCAGTTCTTCCGTACTCTCAGGCACTGAGCCGTTTCCCGGCACATTTACAGCAGCTTGATATGGAGTCCAACGGAAAATCTGTAAACCGTTTTGGCGAGCCGGTTGACTATGTAACCGGACCGGTAATCTTTGGTGAGCCTGGTACAAACGGACAGCATTCCTTCTATCAGTTACTGCATCAGGGAACCGATATCGTACCGCTTCAGTTTATCGGATTTAAAAATAATCAGATTGGTACAGATGTTGTAATTCAGGACAGCACAAGCCAGCAGAAACTGTGTGCAAACGTGGCAGCTCAGATTGTTGCATTTGCCTGCGGTAAAGAGGATGAGAACCGTAATAAAAACTTTGAGGGCGGCCGTCCTTCCAGCATTATCATTGGCGAGCAGCTGACACCGAAGACACTGGGTGCGTTACTGGCTCACTTTGAGAACAAAGTAATGTTCCAGGGATTTGTATGGAATGTAAACAGCTTTGATCAGGAAGGTGTACAGCTTGGTAAGGTGCTGGCAAAACGTGTACTTGCACATGAGACCGATGGGGCACTGAAAGTGTACAGTGATTTGCTCAATATTTAAGTTTTGGGTGGCTTAAAAATTCATTACGTTAGGTTTTGAATGGAACTCTGGATATTTTGTCTTGGACGCTAACAATCGCTTACCAAGAAAAAATATCCAGAGTTCTTATTTTCGTTTCAAAAAATTTCCGAATACCATTTCTTTATTTACAGTTTTGCGTTAATATATCAGTTATGAAATGAGAAAAGATGAAATTACGGAAAGGAAGTATTAATATGAGTCTGATAAAAGGAATTCACCATGTGGCATTGAAATGCTGTGGCAAAGAGGAATTTGAGAAAACGAAGCAGTTTTACGGTGAAGTGCTTGGTCTTCCGGTGGCAAGAAGCTGGGATGGTGGCATTATGTATGATACCGGAGCTGGTCTGATGGAGATTTTTGAAACGGAGGAGACTCCACTGGAGACGGGAACAATCCGTCATTTTGCATTTGCAGTGGAGAATACGGATGCCTGTGTGGAAGCGGTTCGTGCTGCCGGATATGAGGTGTTTGTGGAACCGAAGGATATTGAAATTGCATCTGAGATTCCGTTCCCGGCACGTATTGCGTTCTGTCGCGGACCGGTTGGCGAAGAAATTGAGTTTTTCCATGAAAAATAGACAGATACAGGAGGAAGTGCATTAGTGAAAAAAGGAAGAGCGATTGCGTTATTGCCGATCGCAGTTTTTCTGGTTCTGTATCTGGGACTTGGTATTTTATTTGAATATGTGATGAAGATCCCTATGGGATTTTACAATGTGCCCATCGTGTTTGCGTTTCTGGTGGCGATTCTGGTAGCCTGTCTGCAAAACCGTAAGGTCAGTTTTGATGAAAAACTTGGCATTATGGCACAGGGATTGGCAGACAAAAATATTATCACAATGCTGTTGATCTTTCTGACCGCAGGTGTGTTTGTCGGTGTGGTTGGTCGCAGCAGTGCTGAGAGTGTGGCGTATTTTATGTTGTCCATTATTCCGGCAAGGTTTTCCGTGGCAGTTTTGTTTGGCGTGGCATGTTTTGTGTCTCTGGCCATGGGAACTTCTGTGGGAACGATTACGCTGCTGACACCGATTGCGGTAGCGGTATCGAGTGCTTCCGGTTTTGGAATGCCGCTTTGTGTGGCATCGGTCATGGGCGGTTCCATGTTTGGCGATAATCTGTCCTTTATTTCAGATACGACGATTGCCGCCTGCAACGGACAGGGCTGCGAGATGAAGGACAAGTTTCGGGAGAATTTCTGGATTGCGCTTCCGGCGGCGATTGCGACACTGATCTTGATTTTGATCCTGTCTTTCCGGACAGATATTTCCGGAACTGTGACGGAGAGCTATCATTTGCTTCAAATCGTGCCGTATATTTTGGTGTTGATCGGTGGAATTATCGGTGTCAATGTATTTGTGGTGTTGCTGATCGGAATTGTGTCCGGAGCGATCATTATGCTGGCGGCGGGACATATCAGTCCGGCAGATTTGCTGGCAAATGTTGGAAACGGCGCGTCTGGTATGTTTGAGACTTGTATGGTGGCAATTCTTGTGGCGGCACTTTGTGCACTGATTCGTGAATATGGTGGATTTGATGCATTGTTGGCGGGCATCCATAAAGTGTTTAAAGGAAAAAAAGGTGGTCAGCTTGGTATGGGACTACTGGTTGGAGCTATGGATGTAGCGACTGCAAATAATACTGTAGCTATCGTTATGGCAAATCCGATTGCCAAAGAGATGGCAGAAGAGTATGGCATTACACCGCGAAAGACTGCGTCCATTCTGGATACGTTTTCGGCAGTTTCGCAGGGAATTATTCCGTACGGTGCGCAGATGCTTGTGGCAATTTCTGCGGCACATGAACTTGGATATGATCTGTCGGCATTTCAGATTATGCCGAAGCTGTTTTATCCGATTTTACTGTTGTTCAGTTCACTGGTATTCATATTTTTGATACCGCAGAAAAAGAAATAGCAAATAATTTGGCAGCAAAATATACAAAAGTGTATACCTTGCTGCCATTTTTAAGGTTTAAAAAATAGGAAATGGTTTTTAAAATTAGTTGCCGGAAAGTTCGCAGATGATGTCTGCACATTTTTCATAACCAATAGTACTACTGTTTAGAAGCAGATCATAGTTATGGCGGTCGCCCCATTCTTTTCCGGTAAAGTTGTTATAATGATTACAGCGGGATTTATCCGACTGTCTGATTCCTTTCATAACGATAGAGGGGGACATGTGATATTGGGAAACACAGCGCTCTGCACGTTTGTCCATATCCGCATAAATGAATACTTTAAAAACATCAAATTGTTCACTCAAAATGGAGTCTGCACATCTGCCAACGATGACGCAGCTTCCTTTTTTTGCGTAGTCAGTAATTACCTGCTGTTGTGCGATGTAAACCTGTTCGGAGAGCGGACGGTTCGTTTTGTCATTGGCAGCAAGGATATGGTAGGCATAGCTTGTTCCCATGGCAAGATTATACAGAAAACTGTTTGTGATCTTCTGTTCTGTGGATTCCACATAGTTGGTGGTCAACCCGGTTTTTTCGGCAGCTTTGTCGATCAGATCTCGGTCATAGTAGGGGATGTCAAGTTTGCCGGCGACCAATTTTCCGATGGTGCGTCCACCGCTTCCAAGTTCACGTCCGATGGTAATGATTTTACTCATGTGCGTTCCTTCCTTTCATTTTTTTCAATTCTAAAATAATCATAACAAGTGCAAGGATAAAGGCGAGTCCGTCTGCTACCGGTCCAGCCCACAAAACTCCGGTAAGTCCGATACACTTACACAAAATGGCAATGGCCGGAATCAGAAATAAAATCTGGCGACTCAGGGAAATCACACCGGAGCGGATCGGTTTCCCGATGGATTGGAAGAAGATCGCCACCACGATCTGAAATCCATTTAAAAAGCAAAACAGCGGGAAGATACGGAATGACATGATAGAAAATTCTGTATACAAGTCACCCTGATCGCCAAATAATGCGGTAAGCTGTGCCGGAAAAATCTGGAAGATTAAAAACAGGATAAATGCCACAATGGTTGCGGTTGTGGCCGCAATGGAAAAACTTTTTCTGACACGATCCAGATGTCCGCTTCCGTAGTTGTATCCAATGAGCGGCTGGGATCCGGTTGCGATTCCGGTTGCAAGGGCAACGAGGATCGTGTTGAATTTCATGGCAATACCGAAGGCAGCAAGTGGAATGTCCGCACCATATTCGGATTTTGCACCATAGCGTACCAGATAAAAATTGATGACCGCCATGACGATGGCAACGGCAATCTGAGAAATAAAGCTTGAAATTCCCATGCTGCTGATTTTTTTCAAAAGTGAAACTTTCGGTTTCATATCGCAGCGTGTGATTTTCACGGTTTTAAAGCGCGGAATGTACCAGACGCAGATTAGAAAACATAAAATCTGTCCGATGATTGTCGCAAGGGCGGCACCTTCCATGCCCCAGCCAAAACCGAGGACAAATACGGCATCGAGGATGATGTTAGATACACAGCCGAGGATCATGGAGATCATGGTCAGATGTGGAGTTCCATCCGCACGGATCAGGGAACACATGCCACTTCCGATGACGACAAATGGAAATCCGATGACTACAATTCTGCCGTAAGCCAGGGCATAAGCCTGATTGTCAGGGGTGGCACCCAGCATATTGGTCAGCGGTTTCAGAAAAACAGAAAATATGATAAAAAAGAGAATAGCTGCAATAATGAGCCAGGAGAGTGTATTATTGACACCTTTCTGTGCTTTTTTTCTGTTATCACGACCGAGTTCCAGACTTAAGAATGCAGCGCCGCCATCTCCCAGCAACAGAGAAAATGCAGTAACGACCATGCTCAGTGGAAAGATGACATTTGTTGCGCTGTTTCCAAGGGTGCCCACACCCCATCCAATAAATACCTGATCGACGATGTTGTAAAGTGCATTGACGACCAGAGCAATGACACTGGGAACCGCGTATTTCATCATTAATTTTCCGATGGGAGCAGTCGCCAGTGGATTTGCCTCATTATGTTCCGTTTCAGTTAACGTCATAAGATAATAAACCTCCTTGTTTTGGAATTATGTAAAAAACATCT
This sequence comes from Bulleidia sp., assembly GCA_963587975.1. Classification (GTDB taxonomy): domain Bacteria; phylum Bacillota; class Clostridia; order Lachnospirales; family Lachnospiraceae; genus Eubacterium_I. The sequence goes on from CAVAFS010000122.1 coordinate 6,364, forward strand.
TTTGTGGATGTTTTTCATTTCTGCTCTATTTTAGAAATATAACGATAGATTTTCAAATGAAAATAGACTATAATTAATAGAAAATATCTATGATAAAGAAGGGGAAGCGACATGAATTCCATACAGATTGAATGTTTTATCAGTGCCGCTGAGACATTGAATTTCACAAAAACAGCGAAACTTTTATATATTTCTCAGCCGACGGTTACGCATCATATTTCCACGCTGGAAAGTGAACTGGGCTATCAGCTGTTTGAGCGTGTGAACAAGCAGGTGTTTCTGACTCCTGCCGGAAAATCTTTTTATAAGTCCATGAAAGCGGTAAGTTCTGAATTTCATAATGCCATGATCCGGGCGAAAAAATATGGAGACGGGTATAAGCAGGAACTGGTGATCGGATGCGGTTCTTCTGTGTTTGAAGAACAGTTTTTGCCGGAATTGATCCAGCAGTTCAAGCAGACACATGAGGATATTTATATCACATTTAATATGGATCCCATACGTGAAAAAATGGCGCTGCTTCAGGAAGAAAAAATTGATATACTGTTTTCGACTACAGGAATGAATACAGACAGGAAGCGATTTGAGTACATGCCACTCCGGACGTATGGCATGGTCTGCGTCATGAATCGCAGAAATAAGCTTGCAGGTCTGGAAAAAATCACAATGGAAGATATCGCAGACGAAAACCTGATACTTCTGGACCGGAATTATGCGACACCGGAAATTGATGAATTACAGAAGGTTTTGGAGAAGAAGTATCAGGCAAACATTATTCAGTATTTATCAAATGTAAGACACAGTCATCTGATCATTCTCTGTAATATGGGCATTGCAATTATGCCGGAATTTAAATATCATGAGAATGATCAGCTGATTGCAATCCCTTTTGCATGGGACGATCAGATTTCCTATGGAATATCTATGAAAAAAGAAGAAGAACGTTCCTATGTTAAGGAATTTGCAAACCTTACAAAAGAGATATTTGGACTATGAGTTTTTTGATAGCACCATATGGAATGCGTATATCTGTCTTGGCTTAGTTCAAGAATGCTGTCGGCATTCTTGCTGCGAGATGCACGTCATGCATCGCATGACATATTCTTCTGTGCATCTCTGCAAGTCTACACTTCAAAAAGTGAATTATTTAATTTTTATCTAATAACCAGTCAGAGAGATTTTTTACCTGTATGCCGTTATAGTTTCCAACAGTGAAACGATCTCCGGTTAAAATGATTTTCTCATAGTTATCCCGGATATTTGTCAGTGGTCTTAGTTCACGATCAAAAGTTTCTTTTGCAGTCATGTCGGCAGTGACCTGAAAATACGTATACACGCCTTGTTTTTCTGCGACGAAGTCTACTTCAGTATTGCCGACCTTTCCAATCATAACACGGTAACCTCTTCGAAGCAGTTCAAAGTAGACGATGTTTTCCAATGAAAAACCCAGATCATATTGATTACGTGGCAAAATATGGTTTCGTAAACCAAGGTCTACAATATACAGTTTCCGATTGGCTTTCAGGAGCTGTTTTCCCACAATATCAAATCGTTCTGCCGGATAGAAGATAAAAGATTCTGTGAGTGCTTCCACATAGTCACTTACTGTATTGGGGGATATCTTTCTCCCACTTGAAGTCAGATAGTTGGTGATGCTGCGGATGGACACTGGATTTCCGGCCACGCTGGCAAGATATTTTGCTATAGTTTTCAGAAGAAAAATATCTGTGATTTTTCTTTTGTCAGGAGCACTTTCTTTTCGCGCCTGCCGATCTTCGATATCTTTTACAATTACAGTATTATAGATACCTTCTAAGTAAGTTTCTATTTTTTCCTGGGTACGATCCATAACTGCAATATAGGGAAGCCCACCATCACGCATATATTCTGCAAGACCGCGATCCGGCTCCAATCCAGTGATTTCCAGAAATTCCTTAAATGAAAGGGGCAACATTTTGATTTCTACATATCGTCCCGTTAATAGTGTGGCAAGATCTCCGGAAAGCATATAGGCATTGGAACCGGTAATATAGATGTCCACGTCTGGTTTGACATACAGACTGTCCACAACTTTTTCAAAAGATGGAACCTTCTGAATTTCATCCAGAAAAATGTAGGTCTTTTTTCCTTCCAACAGATGATTCTTGAGATAGGTGTACAGTTTTCGATAGTCCTGCAGTTCTTCATATTCCAATTCTTCAAAATTGATAGAAACAATCTGCTCTACGGAGACACCATTTGCTTTCAGCCACGCCTGATATTGTAAAAGCAAGGTAGATTTTCCACAACGTCGGATACCAGTCACAACTTTGATAACCTGTTCATCTTTCCATTGAATCAAACGATTCAGATATTCTTTTCTTTCAACCACGACAATCACCTCCAATAAAACAATTATATTCTGAATATAGCATATAATATGCAAAAAAACAATTTATATTCCAAAATGGGAACAAAAATGCAAACGGGATACCTTTGGAAATATTAGAATTGAAATCATGACAGAGTTCAAGTATCATGGAAATGATAAATCGAAAAATACGGATTTTATTTTTGGAGTATAAAGGAGAGATAAGAGACATATGAATTACGAAGGAATGATTTACCGTCCACCAAGTGAGGCGTACAGCTTAATCTTGCAGGTGACGGTGGGATGTGCGCACAATAGCTGTACATTTTGTACGATGTATAAAGAGAAAAACTTTCATGTAAAACCTTTACGTGAAGTGGAAGAAGATTTAAGAGAAGCGCGTAGTTATTACGGAAATCGCAGCCTGCGAATCTTTCTGGCAGACGGAGATGCACTGGTGCTGTCACAGGAAAAACTGTGTACAATCTTACGTTTGTGCAGGCAGTATTTTCCAAAGGCAGAGCGCATTACCTCATATGGAACGGCGCAGGATATTTTGCGGAAATCAAAGACAGAACTTCAGGAGTTACACGAACTGGGACTGGATATGATCTATCTGGGTGCGGAATCCGGAAGTCTGGAGATCCTGGAACATATTCATAAAGGTGTGACAGTGGAAGAATATGTACAGGCAGCGGCGCGTTTACGTGGAACAGGGATCCGGCTCAGTGTGACACTGATTTCCGGTCTTGGCGGGCAGAAATTGCTGAAAGAGCATGCGATTGCATCGGCAAAACTGATCACAGCAATGAAACCGGATTATCTGGGATTTTTGACGCTGCTTTTGGAGCCGGGGGCACCGATGCTGAAGGAAGTAAAATCCGGTGCGATGCAGCTTCTGACACCGGCGCAGGTGTTAGAAGAGATGGAGCTGTTTTTAACGCATGTGGATTCAGAAGGAACCGTATTTCGTTCGAATCACGCTTCCAATTATATTTCGCTGGCGGGCAATCTGAACCGGGATATTCCGATGATGTTGGAGAAAATTCAGAAAAGCCGGGAGCAGGATGCATTTAAAAATGAGTCCATGCGCAGACTGTAACAGTATGCGATGGTCTTTGACAATAAGCATATTTAAGGCAAGAAAACTGTATTGAAAGATTTTTGTTGAACAGTAGTTGGAATGCTGATAAGATTTAGTTGTAACAAGCGAAGAAAGCATAAATTTTATGGAAAGATGATACTAGGATGGTAAAGAAACTAACGGAAAAATCATTGGAAAAGAAGCTTTATAAAATGAGTATAGAAGAACTTATTCAGATGATTATGAGTTTATATAGATCTAATAAATCGGTGGAGCAAAGTATTAATTTGCAAATGCTTGGAGATGCATATGGCAATGAGTTACTGGAAAAGTATAAAAAGAGGCTATACAAAATATTTAATCCGTCAGATATTGTTCGGACCGGGTTCTCTCTTGATAATGCACAGCAAATACTATCAGAATTTGCCGATGCATGTGTGAATGATATGGGAAGATGGTATGGTGATTTGGCATTATACTTTGCAGAATGTGCAACGGATTTTACCATGAGTTTTGGAGATATTGATGAAGATTTATATGAAGCACTTGGAGATGCTTATCATGATGCAGTAGAAGCAGCAAGTGAAAACGAAGAATTATATAAGCTATGGAAGGACAGGCTGGAAAGCGTTTTGCATGATTTAGCAGGCTTTGGATGGGGGATGGGTGACTATATATGCGAAGAATATTATTCAATTCCATGGATAGAGGAGGATAACGAATGAGCAGGAAAGTGCGCAGAGTTCCGGTTATTCTTGATGCAGGAGAAATAAAAAATTTACCACAGGAAGATATCAGGATGATTTTAAGAGGTGCAGACGAACTGATTATGACTGGTGGGAGAAGTATGCTGGCGAAGATATTAAAAGGTTCGAAGGATAAAAAGATATTAGAATATAAGCTAAATGAATGTCCGGCTTATGGATATTATCATGATTTGAAATTAGATGATATCAGTAAATGTATTGATTGGATGATTAAGAAAGATTACATTAGAATCAAGTATGATTACCGTCTTCCATTATTAGTGTTTTCTGAAAAAGGGTGGGAGATAGAAAAAGAAACATTTGCGGAGGAACTTTATCAGAGACTTTGCTTAGATGTAATAGAGAAAAATACCCGTGTTATTTTTGAAATGAAAGAAGTAAACAGACAGGTTGTCATGCGTGTGCTTGATAAAGTAGAGG
>CAVAFS010000123.1:0-5340 GCA_963587975.1 Bulleidia sp.
CCATATGGTATCTATGAACACAAAAAGGAATCATACAGCAGAAAATGCATATTTCAACACTTTTTGCACATATGATTCCTCATTTTTTCGTTATATTTCCAAAATGTCAACAGCCTTTTTTCTACCAGCCCTTTTCTACCAGGATATTAAAGTCTGCCAGTCTGGTCTCAAAATTCTCCGGAGACTTTTTCCAGTGGTACGGCGAAGTTCCTATGATCCGTTTGAAATTCCGGTTAAAGGTCGACGTTGTGGAAAATCCCACTTTCACTGCGATTTCCTCCATGGAATAACCCGTTTTCCGGATCAGATCGCAGGCCTTCTTGATACGCACCTGATTCAGATAATCCACCGGCGTCATGCCAAGATTTTCCTCAAACAGACGTCGGAAATGAGACTCACTCATATGACACACAGATGCGATCTCCGCGATCTTCATCGGCGTTGCAAATTTATCCCTGATATATTCCAGTGCCGGGCGGATCTGGTCAAATCCGTTTTTCTGACGCAACATTTCCTGCCCGATCTCCTTTTTCGAATTCAGCCGCGCGATCATCAGAAGCAGCGACAAAGAAAGTCCTCTCACACACTCCCGGTAAAATTCCGGTGTACGGCTCATCTCACTCAAAATACAGATGATCACATTTCTCAGGCTCGGTACTTCTGTATCTTTTCCAAGAAACGTCTGCCGGTTAATATTTTCCAGCAGTCTCTGCTGCAGCAAAATATTATCCGGGTAAAATGCAGCCAGAACCTTTTCCGGATCCACGAACAGATAGGCCCATGTATTGGTTTTATCGTCCAGCGGAATCGTATTATGTGGGAAATTTGCCGGGATAATACTGATCATTCCTGCTTCATAGGAAACCGTATTGTCCTCCAGGCGCATGGTTCCATGCCCCTGTGTGCAGACACCAATCTCCAACAGATTGTGAAAATGCAGGCTGTCCGCTTCCGTCTGATATTTGTTCTGCCAGTTCTGGTTCTGCAGGGCGATCAGAAACTCCTCCTGCTGAATATCGTAATAACGTAATTCCACTTTACCTTTTGCTTTTTTCATTGCATATACACCTTCTGTGGGTAAACACGTTTGATTGCTTCCAGCATGCTGTGATTCAGATCCAGAAGCAGTTTAATCTTCTCATTATCCTCATACGTGATCATAGTATAGTACGGAATATCCTCTTCGTAGGAAGTATAATCATACTTCTTCAGGCTCTCCGTTCCACCATCCTTACGGTATTTTGCAACCGCCTCATGCCAGTTCGGCGCAACCACTTCGATATCTTTCAGCATCAGCGTATGCGCTGTCTTCCGACGGCGTTTTCCGCGGATCACATCAATGGTCAGCGTACCATTTTCCATGGTATACTCATATTCTTTATCCCCGTTGATGGAAAAAACATAATACAGCGCAGCAAACAGAAAGGCCGGCAACATCAGTCCTGTGTCAAATATAATCGCCAGAATGACCAGCACTACGGCAAGTACAACCATGACGATGGACAGTAATTTGGCAAATGGTTTGGCTTTTCGTTTTACCTGCTGTGTCATCTTATAATCATTCATTCAGTCAAAAAATCCTTTCAGTCAGCATATCCGTTCGGATTCTGGCTCTGCCATCTCCAGGAATCAGCGCACATATCCTCGATGCCGTACTGAGCCTCCCAGCCAAGCTCTTTTTTTGCTTTTGCCGGATCACAGTAGCACATAGCGATATCGCCCGGGCGGCGCGGTTTGATCGCATAATTGATCGCATGTCCGCATGCTTTCTCAAATGCATGAACTACCTGAAGTACACTGTATCCGTGGCCTGTTCCAAGGTTGTAGATAGATACACCGTCTTTGTCAGCCAGTTTTTCAACTGCTTTTACGTGACCTACTGCCAGATCTACCACGTGAATGTAATCACGTACGCCGGTTCCATCCGGTGTATCATAATCATCACCGAATACGCCAAGGCACTCTAATTTACCGATAGCAACCTGGGCTACATATGGAAGCAGGTTGTTCGGGATACCTTTCGGATCTTCACCGATCATGCCGCTCTTGTGTGCTCCGATCGGGTTAAAGTAACGAAGTAATACTACATTCCACTCCGGATCAGAAGTATGGATATCGGTCAGGATCTGCTCTAACATGCTCTTTGTCCAGCCATATGGGTTTGTGCAGGTTCCTTTCGGGCACTCCTCTGTGATCGGGATCATGGCCGGATCACCGTATACAGTTGCAGAAGAACTGAAGATAATGTTCTTGCATCCATGGTTACGCATAACGTCTGTCAGTACCAGTGTTCCACCGATGTTGTTCTGATAATACTCAATCGGTTTTGCAACAGATTCACCTACTGCTTTTAATCCAGCGAAGTGAATAACAGCATCAAATGTATTTTCATCAAAAATTTTATTCATGGCATCTCTGTCAAGAATATCTGCCTCATAGAATTTCAGTGTTTTTCCGGTAATCTCCTGTACACGATCCAGAGCTTTCTCACTGGAATTGTACAGATTATCTACTACAGTTACTTCATAGCCTGCGTTTAACAGTTCCACACATGTATGGCTGCCGATATAGCCGGCGCCTCCGGTTACTAAAATATGCATCTTTATACCTCCTAAATTCATGCAAGTCAGACATTACATTTTCTGATCAATGCGCAAAACATACACTTTTTATCAAAAAACATTCGTATCCGACTATTTCTGAACAGTTACCATTTTATAAAACTGAAACAAATCTGTCAAATGCTTTTCTTCCTTCTTCCATGCATTTGTATACACCGGCATCTTCCAGAACTTTTACAAATACTTTTCCGATCTCCTGCTGCAGAATCTCTTCCACATTCTCTTTTGTAAATTTGTACTGGTCACGGAAAGAATCTACCCAGTCTGCATGTTTCTCGATTGTCTCATTGGAACGGATATCTTTGCCTTCCAGAATATACTCTGCCAAAACATCCATCTCATTTTTCAGACGGGCCGGTAATACGGCAAGTCCCATAACCTCGATCAGACCGATATTCTCCTTTTTGATGTGATGCAGTTCTGCATGCGGATGATATACACCAAGCGGGCATTCCTCTGTAGTGATATTGTTACGCAGTGCCAGATCCAGTTCATATTTTCCATCGCGCATACGTGCGATCGGTGTGATGGTATTGTGCGGTTCACCGTCTGTCTCTGCAAAAATAAATGCATCCTCATCGGTGTATCCACGCCACGCTTTCAAAATATGATCTGCCAGCTCTACCAGTCTCTCATCATCGTTGCTTCTGATACGAATGACAGATAACGGCCAGTGTACGATTCCTGCTTCTACATCTTCAAAGCCCGGAATTGTGATTGTTTTCTCAAACTCTGCTTTTTCCATGGCAAAGGTATAATGTCCACCCTGGAAATGATCGTGGCTTAAGATAGAACCGCCAACGATCGGCAGATCCGCATTGGATCCCAGGAAATAGTGTGGGAACTGCTTTACAAAGTCAAACAGTTTACGGAAGGTTGCACGTTCGATCTTCATCGGTGTGTGCTCTCCGTTAAATACGATGCAGTGCTCGTTATAATATACATACGGAGAGTACTGGAAGCCCCAGTTTCCGCCGTTGATGGTAATCGGAATGATACGATGGTTCTGCCGGGCCGGATGATTCAGACGGCCTGCGTAACCTTCGTTTTCCACACAAAGTTGGCATTTCGGATATGCGGACTGTTTTGCCAGTTTTGCTGCTGCAATAGCTTTCGGATCTTTTTCCGGTTTGCTTAAGTTGATGGTAATGTCGATCTCACCATACTCAGACGGTACTTTCCAGCGACGGTCTTTTGCAATACGATCCTTGCGAATATAGTTCGTTGCCACGCTGAAGTTATAATAATTGTCTGTCGCTTTTTTCGGATCTTCTGTATAATCCTCGCGGAATTTTGCGATTACCTGCGCCGGACGCGGAGTCAGACAGTTCATCAGTTTTGTATCAAACAGATCTCTGGATACCACGCCGCCGTCTTCTAACACGCCGCTCTCCAAAGCTTCATCCAACAGGTGGTTTAAGGTATCTGCCAGATCAATCTCTGTACCGACTTCTTCGGCTGTCGGTGCCTCATAATCATCTTTTTTCATTACTTCAAGAATCTGGTTTGTGCTGTAAATCCGCTCCTCTTTCGGGCTCAGACCGGATTCCAATCCGTACTGTACCAGTCTTGCCACATATAAATCAGACATTTCGTATGCTCCTCCTCATGATACTAAAAAATGTCACTTACTCTAATACTCTTCCGCCGTCGCCAATCTCTACTACATAGAAATCTGCTGCATAACCGATTTTCTCCAGATATGCTTTTCCAACATTCTCAATAAATTTATCTACGCAATCTGTTTTTACGATACTTACGGTACAACCGCCGAAACCTGCGCCTGTCATACGGGAACCGATCACGCCTTCCTGCTCCCATGCATTCTCAACCAGTGTATCCAGCTCGATACCTGTTACTTCGTAATCATCACGCAGAGATACATGAGAAGCGTTCATTAATTTTCCGAACTCCTCCAGATTGCCTGCTTTCAGCGCATCTACTGCCTTTAAGGTACGCTGATTCTCATAAACTGCATGTTTTGCACGGCGCTGACGTACTTCACTCTTGATCAGGTCTTTGTTTGCCTCAAACTCTTCCTCGGAAAGCTCTCCAAGTGCTTTGATGTCCAGTTTTGTCTGAAGTTCTGCCAAAGCTTCCTCGCACTCTGCACGACGCTCATTGTATTTGGAATCGCCCAGACCACGTTTTTTGTTGCTGCATGCAATTACGATTTTTTCATCTGCCAGTTTGATCGGTGCATATGTATAGGAAAGATCACTGGTATCTAAGAAGATGGCCTGATCTTTTTTACCCATTGCGATTGCGAACTGATCCATGATACCACAGTTAACGCCGTTAAAGTTGTTCTCGGAATACTGTCCGAATAATGCGATGTCGATCATGGAAATATCATCGTATCCAAAGAGATCACGCAGTGCCACGCCGGTTACAACTTCTACAGAAGCAGAAGAAGAAAGTCCGGAACCGTTCGGGATATTTCCGAATAACAGCATATCGAAACCGTAATCTACCGGGTAACCTTTCTCAATGAAAGCCCATACAACGCCCAGCGGATAGTTTGTCCAATCCAGAGCTTTGTCATATTTCAGATTATCAAGACTTGCCTCGATCACGCCAAGGCTCTCAAAGTTTGTGGAATAAAAACGGAAATTGCGGTCTTCACGTTTTCTTACAATTGCATAAGTACCGATGGTCAGTGCACATGGAAATACATGTCCGCCATTGTAATCGGTATGCTCACCGATCAGGTTAACTC
>CAVAFS010000124.1:0-6218 GCA_963587975.1 Bulleidia sp.
ATAATAGGTCGTGTCGTATGCTTCATAAGTACTGATGGAAATACTGATATTATCATCCTCATAAGAAGTATCCGTCTGCGTTATCTTTCCAGTCTCTGTGCTGGACGATTCGCTCGACCTTCCACTTGTTGTGGAACTGCTGTCTGATGATGTCTCATCACTACTGGAACTGTGTCCATGTTTCTTGCTACCTGATGTACTGTTATTTGAATCTCCATCAGACGAACTACTGTTAGCATCTACCGCATCCGTCGAATTAGTATTTGTGCTGCTGTCTGTCACCGCCGCCATCGCGTGAGATATCACAAAGGTATCAAGCAGTGCGTAAGTGTTGCATCCCATCAGCACCACTCCAAATATCACTGCATATATAAACGGTTTTTTCCAAAATTTCATCTGTCACACCTCACAAGTTTTCTCTCAAACAAAACTTAAATTTTTGCGAAATCCTATTTTCGCAATCACCAAATACATCTTTCTTACTCATGTTATTTATCATTCTACTTTTTATCGTGGAAAATAAAGTGCTTCTGCACCGCCCAGCTGATCAGGAACAGGCAGAAATCAACAAACAGCTTCAAAATATACACATTGAAATGTGTCAGTGTATAAATACCGGAAATCAATGTCGTACTCAGCAGATAAATGCAGATTGCAAGAATCAGATACTGCACACCGCTTCGCAGCACATTTCCTTTTTTCTGAAATACCACCCGCCGATTCATCTCAAAGTTAAATAAACCGCTGATTCCCCTTGCAATGGTATTTGCCACGATCAGCCGTACCGCGTCTGCCAGTGGCAGAAATGCCGCACACGCGCTGTAAATACTGTAATCAATGCAGAAGGATAAAAATGATACACCGCCAAATTTGAACAGGGAGATCAGCTTTTCCCGCAGGCTGTATTTCAAAAGATTTTTATAAATACGCCATCCATCCTTCAGCGGGCAAAAATGTGACGTTTCATTTTTGTTCAGATATATGGTCTGGATCGGCAGCTCCTGCACCGGATATACCCGCACCCATTCATAAAGCATATTCATCTCATATTCGTAACGGTCGCCGGAAATCGTTTGCAAAAATGGCATATATTCCGTTGCAAAGCCCCGCAGTCCCGTCTGTGTATCCTGAATTTCATGTCCGCTGCACCATGCAAAAATCTTTTTTGTCAGATTGTTTCCCATGCGGCTTTTCCATGGAATATCACCTTTGAATGTCCGTTTTCCAAGTATCATTTCTTTTGGATGTTCTTCCACATGATATCCAACCCGTAAAATATCCTCCGGTGTATGCTGGCCATCTGCATCCGCTGTCACAACCACGCCTTTCGTGCGCTGTGCCCAAATATAGGAAAATGCTGTTTTTAATGCCGCTCCTTTGCCCTGGTTCACTAAATGTGGCAAAACAAGGGCATCTTTGCCAAGTGCTTCAAACACCGGTTTGCAGGATGCATCACTTCCGTCATCGATCACTACAATTTCCAGTGGATTTCTGCTTTCCCGATGCAGCGCCCTCACCAGGGTCACCAGCCGTTCATCCGGCTGATACGCCGGAATCACGACATAGCGGTGCAACTCGTCTGTTCCTGACAAAGTTTCTGATAACGCATGATGCTGTTCCATATTTGATGCATTTACATCTTCATTTATTGTTGTACCTGTATTTCTAAAACCATCAAGTGTAGGACTGACTGCTATTTGTGTTACTCTGGTCAGATCCTGACTGTCCATTGCTGTTGTTTTGACCCGGTCCGCCCTGACCTGGCTGTCCTCCAGGGCCTCCGTTTCCATTTCCGCCCGGGCCACCCTGTCCCGGAGCATTTCCATCCCCCGGCTGTCCCGATGGTGCATTACTATCTGATTGTCCGTTCTGGTCTGGCATCTGTCCATTTTGCATTCCTCCCGGCTGTCCGCCCTGACTCTGTCCGTTGCTGTATACCAGGCTTGACAAGGTTACTTCTGTCGCTGTCTCACCTGTATTTAATGTATAAGTTGCTCCTTCTTCCAAATCTGCACAGCTGATGACTACGGAATTGTACTCTCTGGAAGGTGTAAAACTGATCAGTTCATTTCCATCTGCATCCGTCAGTGTAATTTCGCCGCTCTGAGTATCATCCAGATTGATCAGCATTGATCCCTGGCTGGAGTCATCTCCAAAATTCTGTGCCATGCCGCTCATGCCTGCTGCAACAACGGTTCCTCCGCTGATGGTTGCTGTTCCGTCATAATCCAGTGCGCTGTTTCCATCATTGGCTGGTCCTGTCACCAGAATCGTGCCGCCACTGACGTTTAGATCTCCGTTACTGTCGATGCCGTCACCGGTTGCATCAATGGTGATCTCACCACCGGAAATATTGATGCAGGCATCTTCATCTGCGGAAAATGGATCTCCACCGCCTGGACCATTATTGTTACTGCTGTCACTTCCGCCGGCTGCATTCAGTCCGTCATCGCTGGCTGTAATATCGATCACACCTCCGGAAATATCCACGGTCTGACCTTCAATGCCTTCGTAACACTGACTGATTGTGATGGTTCCATCTGTAACATCTGTTGCACTGTCTGCATGAATACCGTCATCTCCGGTGCTTAATTCAAGCGTTCCTGCATTGATGTATACATCTCCGTTGGAGTGAATGCTGTCATCTGCAGAATCAATATTGTAAGTTCCACCATTGATCTGTAGTGCAGAAGCTGCTTTAATACCCTTTGTACTCGTATCCGAATCTAATTCTGTCACGCTCTCAGTTTCTGCTGTAGTAACTGCACTCAAATTTTCTGCTGTTACACTTGTGTTTTCCACATTTGTACTGTCAGCATTCGTCTGTGTATCTGTACTGTTCTGATTCTGCTGACCATTCATCTGAGGTGGTGTTCCACCGTTATCTTGCATATTGCCAGGTCCCATATCACCCATCTGGTTTTTGCTCTGTGCATTGGCACTTCCGCCACCGGCTGTAATCTCATACGTACCATCATCCAGCTGAACCACATAGGAAGCTGAAATTCCATCGCCATCGGCATTCAGCGTAAAACTTCCATTTGCCACATATACAAAACCTTTGGTTTCATCATCCTCATTTTCACTGTGGATCGCGTCTCCACCGGAAGTAATGTCAAAGGTTCCGTCTGCAATGCGGACACTGTCTTTACCGGAAAGTCCCTGTTTTTCCGCCGTAATATTGTAAGTTCCGCCAGTCACTACCAGATCATCCTTGCATACAATGCCGTGTGCTGCAGATGTGACATTTAACGTTCCTGTTCCGTTGATGGTCAGGTCATCTTTTGCAAAAATCGCGCCATCAATGTTGCTGTCATCTTCTGTCGTAGTTCCATTAGAAACAACGGTATTTTCGCTGCCTTCTGCCAATGTCAGAAATACCTTATCCGCCTGTCTGACATATACTGCTGCGCCGCTCTCATTTGTAATAGATACATTATCAAATACCAGCTGCACTTTTTCGGAATCTTCCACGTCAACCACAATACTTCCATTGCTTAAAGATCCGCTGATCAGATAGGTTCCCTCGCTGGTGATTGTCACCGTCTGTCCGTCGATAGTTACGGCATCACTGTCGCAGCTGCTGTTTTCATCATCCAGGGTAATCGCTGTGCATTCGGATTCATCGTAAGATGCATCCAGATCCCGTTTGGTAAACATATCACTGGTGTCCAGTAAACTGTCTGTTGTCTGTGTACTTGTGCTGTCAGTAGAAGTCCCACTTTCCGCTTCCGCGCTGGACTGTGTATTTGATGTATTCGTACCGCATCCGGCCATAATACCGGAAAATGCCATCGTACCGATCAGCATTGCGATCATAATTCTTCGTTTTTTCATATTTTCCTCCCTGTGCTCTCACGCACATTCTATTCTCTGTTTACACCTGAATATTCAAATCAATGTGAATCAAATATTTCAGGAAATATTTCTATAATAACTGGCTGCCGACTTCCTGATTGGTCATCATAATTTCCAGATTTCCATTGCGGCAGCGCAGTTCGTCAATAAACTCTTTTTCCTTTGCAGGATCTTTTAATTTTACTTCATAGGTCAGCTTAAACAGGCTTCCCATGTTGGTTGTTTTTACTTTTACAAGGTTATTTTTCTCCGTGTACTGCTCCATCAGATCATCAAATACCTGTGTGTAATCCAGGTCTTCCGGGATGGTGATGATCAGCTGTTTTTCACTGATCTGACGTCTGTCCCAGAGATTCATATGTACATAAGCCACCATGATCAGTGACAGTACTACCGTAAATACTGCTGCATAACCAAGGTATCCCATTCCTGTGATCAGTCCGGTTCCCATTGCGATAAAAATTGCTCCGATGTCTTTGGCACTTCCCGGAACGCTTCGGAAACGAACTAAGCTGAAAGCTCCTGCCACGGCCACACCTGCGCCGACATTTCCGTTTACCATCATGATGACCACGCACACCACTGCAGGTAAAATGGCAAGTGTCCGAACGAAACTTCCGTTGTGCCGCGTTTTATAACTGTAGGCGCAGGCCAGAATGATTCCCAGCACTAGCGATACCCCGATGCATAATAAAAACTGACCCACCGGAATAACCGATGTAGTTGAGCTGTCAAAAATTCCCTGAAAAAATGTGTTTATCATATTTGTTTTTCTCCTTTACTATGTCCTAATAATGCATACTGATTCGTCTGTTTTGTCCCGCCTCCATTAATAAGGTCTTGTAGGCGGTTCCGTACTTCGAGTATGAAGTGCGGTAAATGTGATGTTCTGTTAAAAAGTGGTTTAACCACAGCGGCATCGCATGCCCGATCTTGATCTCCGTCAGCACCTGTCCCGGCTGTAATAATTCTCTGCCGTAAACCGGGCTGGTCAGATCCAGATCATCGGTTCGCCATAAAATATTCTGGTCGAAGGTGATGCGGAGCTCATGGTCATCTTTGCCGTAAAAAGCTTCCCTTTCATAGGAAAGGTACATCGCCGGCTGTATTTCCTGATACAGGCTCAGTGCGTAATCCAGTTCCGAACAAATCTGACTGTGTGGAATCACGTCCGCCCGGTCACATAAATATTCCATGGCATCTTCATAACTGGCACTGATCCTACGTTTGTACACCACCTTTTTGTACTTTTTCTTTAACTCGATAAAAGCGTTTGTTTCTGGTGTTGCCTGACCATAAGTCCGAAGACGGATTTTTTCTTTGTAAACGTGATTTTCTATCGAGCGTCGGATCAGAAGATACTGTGGGGTATCAAAATACAGGTTGCAGATGGTGCTTCTGCCAAAGGCATCTGCGATCATGTACTGCTTCATGAGTTCCTTTAACTCGGATTGTTGTTCTAAGGTCAACATGTATTTATATTCATATCGTTTAAAAATTTTCTGTGCTTCCATTTGGTTTTGCCCTCCTTTTACAGAGAGTTTACAAAGAGAACCTTAATTGAACTTTAAAACGCTTAAAGTTTTTTAATTAGTTTCTTTTGTGGCTATATTGTAGGTTATGAAAATATGGCTAAACGGTAAGTTATGAAAAGAGAGCAGGCTATTTTGTCCCGGCGGCTAACAATCGCCTGCCAGGAAAAAACAGCCTGCTCTCTTCAATTTACATATAGAAAATAACATTCAAGAATGCTCTCGGCATTCTTGCTGCTCACCACCTATAGAGGTGGGAGTCATCTCTCATCTGATATACTCAGAACATCTCACTCAGCTAAAATTTAATCCACCACAAAAAATTTTATCAGCTTATCATTTATAAAAATAGTTCTCGTATCAGTCGAACATGGTCTACATCGCTGTCTCTCTTTTTCTCCAACTAACGAAACCATATAGATCAAAAAAGAAAAATATCGTAAAAATGATGGTTACTGAAAAATAGGACGGGTCTTCCATGGCTGCCATAATCCAAAGTATGATCAGTACAATATCATTTGCGGCATATCCCACCGCGTAATAAGATGAACGCAGCATTGTCAGTGATGCTGCCAGGAAACTTGTCGTAATTGATATTGTACTGAATACAATGTTTGGTGTTTCCAATATAGCTAATATTTTGAAAAATAAAATGGTAATAACGGCAGTACTGGTAACCAATAGAAATACATGTTTTTTCGTCAGCTGCTGAATCTCAACTTCTTTTCCACTCTCTGACGGATTTCTGATCCATGTTATGGTCGACCAGATGGCCATCGGCATCGTCATTCCAAGATAAGTCATCATTTCTCCCCAATAGTGAAACTG
>CAVAFS010000125.1:0-2279 GCA_963587975.1 Bulleidia sp.
AAAATAAATTTGCGCAGGGCAGAAGCACTGGCAAGTTCTGTATCAGTATCTGCATCGTGATAACCTGCTCCGGTTCGTGTAACGACAGACGGTGCCAGTTGGCAGTTATGCCGACGGATTGCCTTCATATATTCAATGGCAAGAATATTATTTGGAGAGCCAAGCAGCTGCTCAAACTGTGCAAGTGTATCGCTATCTATCGAATGAGAGTCTGTCTGTTGCAGACAAGTAAGTGCGGCTTTAGCCCGGGCTGCCGGGAAATTGCAGCCGGATTTCAATTCCTGATCCAGATAGTCCCGGAATGCAGGCGGTTCAAAGGCAAAAAAGTCTGCCAGTCTGCCAAGCAGATCAATATCAGAAGCAGTATTTACTTCAGCACCAAAACTGATGTGAGATACCACGTCGAGGGCATCTAACAGGCAGACGCCGCCCTGTGCAAAAGTTTCTGCACTGGAAGTAGCAGCGATGACCGGCAGTTCTATGACAAGGTCAATACCGTTTGCCAGAGCCATTTTTGTACGGTCGTATTTGTTTAACAGGGCAGGAGCGCCGCGCTGGACAAAGTCTCCGCTGATGACGGCGATACAGTAATCTGCGTCCGTGTTTTTTCGTGTTTCTTCTATATGAAATGCGTGTCCGTTGTGAAACGGATTATATTCTGCGATGATTCCTGTGACTTTCATTGTGTCTGATACTCCTGAACGTTTCTATGCTTAAAAATTTTTCTGATCAAAATTTGCCTTGCAGATAATGCCGTGATCGTGATGATGTAAAAATACAATCTGCATGTTTTTCAGGAAAAAGCATAGCATGAATGGTGCAGAAAAACAAACAAATTTGTGTGGAAAGCAGGAAGGATTTTGCTTTTTGGATAAAATATGATGTATGAAAACAGATGCAAGAGGAAAAACTTACTAAAAACCAGTTGGTAACCTCTTGCGAAACGTGAAAATTGAGATATAATGGATAAGACAGGTATTTTGACGAAACGTCAAAGGAAAAATGAAGGGAGAACATAAATAATGAACGTATTAGTAATCAACTGTGGTAGTTCATCACTGAAATATCAGCTGATCAACTCTGATACAGAGGCAGTACTTGCAAAAGGTCTATGCGAGAGAATCGGTATTGACGGAAGACTTACATATCAGAAAGCAGGTCTTGACAAAGAAATTACAGAGGCTCCGATGCCTACACATAAAGAAGCTATCCAGCTTGTAATTGATGCTCTTGTAAATGAGAAAACAGGTGCAATCGCAAGCCTTGCAGAGGTAAATGCAGTTGGACATCGTATTGTACACGGTGGCGAGAAATTCGCTTCTTCCGCAGTGATCACACCAGAGATGCTTGCAGCAGTAGAAGAGTGTAACGACCTTGCACCGCTTCACAACCCGGCAAACTTAATCGGTATCCGTGCTTGCCAGGATCTGATGCCAGGTGTACCGATGGTTGGTGTATTTGATACAGCTTTCCATCAGACAATGCCGGAGAAAGCATATCTCTACGGACTTCCATATGAGTACTATGAGAAATATAAAGTAAGAAGATACGGCTTCCACGGAACAAGCCACAGCTTCGTATCCAAACACGTTGCTGAGTTCCTTGGCAAAGACCTCAACGATTCCAAGATCATCGTTGCTCACCTTGGAAACGGTGCTTCCATCAGTGCTGTATTAAACGGCAAATGCGTAGATACATCCATGGGTCTTACACCATTGGAAGGTCTTGTAATGGGAACACGTTCCGGTGATATCGATCCGGCTATCATGGAGTTCATCGCTAAAAAAGAGAACCTTGATATCGCAGGCGTTATGAACGTATTAAATAAAAAATCCGGTGTACAGGGTATTTCCGGACTTTCCAGTGATTTCCGTGACCTTGAGGAAGGTATGGAAGCTGGTAACGAGCGTGCAGCTGCAGCTATCGAAGTATTCAGCTACCGTGTAGCAAAATACATCGGTTCTTACGTAGCAGCAATGAATGGTGTAGATGTGATCGCATTTACAGCAGGTATCGGCGAGAACGCTCCATTGGTTCGCTCTAAAGTATTAGCATACCTTGGATACCTTGGAATTACTGTAGACGAGGAAGCAAATGGCAAGAGAGGCGATGATATCGTAATCTCTACTCCGGATTCCAAAGTAACAGTTTGCGTAATCCCGACAAACGAAGAGCTTGCAATCGCAAGAGAGACAGTAGCATTAGTAAAATAATTGAACAATGCTGAAATAATTACACTAAAGTTGAAAAAATCTGTTGACAAAGGGTAAGGTTCTGTG
>CAVAFS010000126.1:0-3231 GCA_963587975.1 Bulleidia sp.
TTGTATGCACGGTCTCTGTAATATCCCGGATAAATAATTTTTAACAATTTTTCAATAATATCAATAATAACTTCTTTATTTGGCTGATCGTAGAAATCTTCCATCTTATCGATGGTGCGATCCAGCTCATAATCAGCAAGGATGGAATCCAGAATTTCTTCTGCTTCTCTTCCTTCCATATTTCTGCTCATATCTGACATACTATTCACCTTTTTCTTTCTCAATCTATTTTTACCGGAAATCCCCACGGTCACTGACCAGCTCATATCCGACACTTCCTACTCTGCGGCCTAAGCATCCACGACATTCTGCCGCTTCCTCTCCGGTACAGATCTTGTTGTCATACAGATCATACTGTTTGCGGTTTTTCACCGGTGACAGATTCGGCATTACAACATTCGCTCCATGCTGTAATCCTTTCTCTCTTCCCAGCGGATCTGCAGTTCCAAGCGCCGTCGTCGCCGGAAGCAATACATGCGGCAGCATGATACGGATCACTGACAATAAAAATAACGTCAGCGGTACACTGCCAGACGGCTCCTCTGCAAACATGGTATCATGATGTGGGATAAACGGACCGATACCAACCATCTGTGGCTCCAGTTCTTTTAAAAATACCAGATCATCTGCCAGTGTCTCTGCGGTCTGTTCCGGAGAGCCGACCATAAAACCTGCCCCCACCTGATAACCAAGTGCCTTTAAATCGTATAAACACTGCTTGCGGACCGTCAGGCTCATCTCCTCCGGATGCAGTTTTCGATAATGTGCATCGTTTGCAGTTTCATGACGCAGCAGATAACGGTCTGCCCCTGCTTCCCGGAATCGTTTATAACTTTCATAAGACTTTTCACCAATGGACAACGTGATTGCACAATCCGGATAACCGGCACGAATCTTCTGCACGATATCCACCATGCGGTCATCATTGTAATAAGGATCCTCACCGCCCTGTAAAACAAAGGTACGAAATCCTAACTCGTATCCGTTCTCGCAACAGGCTAAAATCTCATCCTCCGTCAGGCGATACCGTTTTGCATTCTGATTACTTCTGCGGATTCCACAGTAATAACAGTCATTTTTACAATAATTCGTAAACTCGATCAGTCCTCTTGTATACACATCCGTGCCATAGACTTCTTTTCGGATACGGACTGCTTCTTCTGCCAGCAGTGCATCCACCTGCGGATCATCTGCCATTTTGATCAGTTCCACAAACTCTTCCCTGGTTAAATTATGTTCCCTGATTAATTTCTGTGCTGCATTCATTGCCTTACTTCCCCTTTTATATCCCATTTACGCGTTTTTCAGGATAATGGATAAATTCTGTTATTTTTCATCCAGCCTCCCAACCTTAAAACGCTTATATTTTTCTTTTTAGCTATACTGTTTTGCAATCTCTGTCTCAATGATCGTCGCTCCGCCGACAACAACATCTCCGTCATACAAAACAACCGCCTGACCACAGGTGATCGCACGCTGCGGTTCATCAAATACGACACGGATCTTGTCCAGTTCCGGCTGGGTTACGGTCGCCCACTGCTCCTCATGACGATAACGAACCTTCGCTTTCACGCGCATCTCCCCTTCGATATAATCCACGGAAATCAGATTTACGTCATTTGCCACCAGTTCTCTGGAGAACAGATCTTCATTTCTTCCCAAAATGACCCGATTTTTCTCCGGATCTACCGCAACAACGTACATGGACTCTTTTAAGGATAAACCAAGTCCCTTTCGCTGTCCGATGGTATAACGGATGATTCCTTTGTGGCGTCCCAGCACATGGCCTTCGAGATCCACAAAATCTCCCTCCGGATATGTTTTTTCCCGGTACTGCTCGATAAAATCTGAATATTTACCATTTACAACAAAACAGATATCCTGGCTGTCATGTTTTCTGGCATTGATAAAGCCCTGTGTCTCTGCAATCTCTCTGGCCTCAGTCTTGTGCATGCCGCCCAGCGGGAACTGCACATGCGCCAGCTGATCCTGTGTCAGAGAATACAAGACATAACTCTGGTCCTTGCTCAGATCCACGGATTTTTTCAGCAGATAACGTCCGGTTTCCTCATTATATTCAATCTGCGCATAGTGACCCGTCACTACATAATCATAGGACAGCTCTTTTGCACGTAAAAACAGTTTTTCAAATTTCAGATAACGGTTGCAGTCGATGCATGGATTCGGCGTACATCCATTTTCATAAGAACATACAAATTTTTCCATAACTTCTTCTTTGAACCGGTCTGAAAAATTAAACACATAATATGGCATATCCAGTGCACGGGCTACGCTTCTGGCATCTTCCACATCGTCTAAGGAACAGCAGGTATGCTCTCTGCATACAACCACGTCCTCATTCTGAAACAGCTTCATGGTAGCGCCGATACATTCATATCCTTTTTCTTTCATCAAAAAAGCGGCTACGCTGGAATCAACGCCGCCGCTCATTGCGATTATTGCTTTTTTATTCAAAGGCTACGTCTCCTTTTTATCATACTATTCAAGAATCTGCAGATTATATCGTCTATATACACAGACTATGATATAACCCCATGTTATCCTAGTATTATAGTATTTTTTACTGATAAAAATCAAGTAGTAGCATACATTTCTTTAGATATAGTACATACTTTCGTCGTACTTTTCAAATTCCTGATAATCTTTCACCAGATCGGCCAGTGTCAGATTCATTAAAATCTGATCCAGCTGATGGTTCACCTCATCAATTACCCGTGTCTGAATCGCCACTGCAATCCCTTTACAGGCACTCTCTTCTGTCGTATCTTCGTCTGCGATATGATACGTTCCATCCAGAGCTTCTAAAATCTCAGCCACGGTAATTTTATCTGCGGAACGATTCAACAGATAGCCCCCCTGCGGACCTTTGATACTCTTTACAATGCCTGCACGGCGCAGCGCGGCAAATACCTGTTCCAGATACTGCGGGGAAATATCATTCCGCTCCGCGATGCTGTTTAATGCCACATGCCCATTTTTAGAATTTACGGATAAATCAATCAGAGAGGTCAGGCCATATCTGCTTTTTTTTGAAAATTTCATTTTAATATCCCTCCCATTCTCCCGAATTTTAACTTTATACAAAAATCTTACTGTTTTTTCATAGCACGTTTCAAAAACAGTAACATTTAATTTTCCATTTTAACTTAACAGGCGGATTGCAGTGATACAACCCGCCTGAATTTCTATACTTTTTTCAAAACATTTTTT
>CAVAFS010000127.1:0-2914 GCA_963587975.1 Bulleidia sp.
GGTTTTATCCTGTATTTTATATACGATATTAACAGTATTCGAAAAAAGAATGCATTTTTGCAGAAATTTTTTGCAGGGGGGAGTATTCTTGTTGTGGCTTCTACCATCGCAGCGGTCTGGTCTGCATGGGGACAGCACCATCGAAGCGTGGGAACAGTGATCGGATTTGGGGCCGGAGCATTGTTTTTTCTTAGTTTGCTTATATATACCTTATTTTTTGCCCTTCCATTTGAAGAAACCTATTGTGAAGAGAATAAACTGCGTGCTGCATACACGGAAGGTGTGTACGGTCTGTGCCGTCATCCGGGTGTCCTGTGGTATGCGGGTGCGTATCTGTGTATGTGGGGAATGCTTGGCGGATGGAAATCAGGGATTTATTTCTTACTCATGATTTTTTTGAATTACCTGTATATTGTTTTTCAGGATCTGTGGACATTTCCACGGACATTTTTTAATTACAGCGAATATCAACGAAGCACGCCATTTTTAATTCCAAATGGCAAAAGCGTGCGGATGTGTGTGGATACTTTGAGGAAAAAAGAGCGATAAGTCTGGAGTGGACAGCCTATGAATTTAAAGGAAAAATTGAAAAAACATCAATATAATGAAATCTGGCAGCTGTATTGTGGATTTTTGGATCTGTCCATGGAAGGCTACATGAAGATTCAACGTCGGCTGATGGAAGAACAGATCCAGCTCTGGAGCAACTGTGGCCTGGGGCAGTCCATTCTGAAAGGAAAGCATCCGCGAGATCTGGATGAATTCCGAAAAATGGTACCACTGACAGAGTACGAAGATTATGCGGATATTCTGCTGACAAAGCAGCCGGACATGCTTCCGGGCAATCCGGTGATATGGATCCAGACGACCTGGGAGGGTGGTAAGCACCCAATCAAGGTGGCGCCTTACACCAGAAGCATGCTGGATACTTACCGCAACAATGTGATGGCTTGCCTGATTCTGTCCACAAGCCGGGAAAAAGGTTCTTTTGATGTGGCATCCACGGATAAATTTTTGTATGCTTTGGCTCCGCTGCCCTATGCGACAGGACTTTTCCCGTTAGTGCTGGGAGAAGAAATCGATATTGAATTCCTTCCGGCGGTGAAGGATGCCGTAAATATGAGCTTTAGCGAGCGCAATAAACTAGGATTCAAGATGGCGATGAAAAAAGACCTTGGCTTTTTCTTTGGTCTTGGAAGTGTCGCTTACGCAGTCAGCCAGAGCCTGTCTTCCCTGACCGGATCCGGCGGTGGCGGGATGAAACTGTCCAGCCTGGTAAAATGTAAACCGCATATGATATTGCGGCTGCTGAAAGCAAAATATCAGTGCAAAAAAGAACAGCGGGGACTGCTTCCCAGTGATCTGTTTCATCTGAAAGGATTTATGGTGGCAGGCACGGACAATCAGTGCTATAAGGACGATCTGGAAGAACTCTGGGGCATCCGCCCGATGGAACTGTTTGCCGGTACGGAACCATCCATGATGGGAACGGAAACCTGGACAAGAAAAGGCATGTATTTCTTCCCAGATAACGCATTTTACGAGTTTATCACGGAAGAAGATATGATGAAAAACTACGAGGATCCATCGTATATTCCACCGACGTATCTCATGGATGAAGTACGGCCGGGAGAAAAATATGAACTGGTATTTACCATTTTAAAAGGCGGTGCCTTTGCCCGCTATCGCTGCGGAGATATGTATCGTTGTGTCGGACTGGAAAACAGGGAAGATGAGACGCACATTCCGCGGTTTGAGTACGTGGATCGGGTACCGTGGATCATTGATATTGCCGGATTTACGAGAATCTCGGAAAATGGGATCCGGAATGTCATCGGACTTTCGGGACTGCCCATCACAAATTGGGTGGCAGCCAAGGAATATAACGAACAAAATCGTCCGTATCTGCATATGTATGTGGAACTGGAGCGGGATGCACTTCTGAACAGTGCCATGAGTGTATCGATTTTAAAAGATCTGCTGAGCACTTATTTTAAATATATTGATCAGGATTATCGTGACCTGAAAAAGATCCTTGGAATGGATCCCTTGCAGGTGACGATTCTTACTTGTGGAACATTTGAGGCTTATGAGAAACGGACTGGAAAAAAACTGCATCAGATGAGTCCTTCGCACTATGACTTGAAGGCGCTGCTTGAAATGCAGGAAAGTTTAAACAAAGTGAGATAAGAGGGATATATGGGAACCTACGGATATATATCAATTACAGCCATGGTGTGCTATGGATTTATGCTGCTAATGTTTCTGGTGGCAAAGAGAAACAAAATTGTAAACAGCTTTTTGACTGTACTGATCGGACTTCTTTTGTGGACTGGTGGTTCAGCGTTTATGCGTGCACAGCTTTGGCCACAGTATGCATTTTGGTATCAGGTGTCACTGCTTGGTATTTTGCTGCTTCCGTATGCATATTACCGCTTTATTCTGGCTTTTGGTGGTGTGCGGGAAGGTGCAGCAGGGAAAATTTATCTGGCAGCTATGCTGGTATGCTTTGTGGTAAACATCCGTCGGGGATTGTTTCTGGCGTGCCCGGTACTGGTGGAAAAAAACGGAATGCAGACCTTTGTATATGACATTAAACCGACAATCCTGGGACTGTTTTTGCTTGTCGGTATATTCCTCATACAATTGTTTGCAATTCTTGTGCGTATCTGTAAAGCGAATCCGGGAATGAAAGTGCAGTATGAGCCGGTAATGTTTGGAGTGGTTCTGCTTTTTTCGGGCAATATATTGATCAGTCTGCCGCAGCTTTCCGGATTTCCGGTTGATATTTTAAGTGGCGTTATTAACGTATTTCTGCTGTTTTACGCACTGATTCGCAGACGGCTGTTCCGATTGCAGATGCTGGCTTCTTCGGGATTATGCTATGGTGTTGGATTTTTGTTCTCAGTAATTG
>CAVAFS010000127.1:2924-4777 GCA_963587975.1 Bulleidia sp.
ATTTACGCATTGGTTTTTGCAGTGGCATTTCTGGTAATTTATGCCTTATTTACGTTTCTGTGGAAAATGTTGGTGCGGAATGTGTTTGTAAAGGAAGAAATTCATCAGGCGGAAATCATCCGGGAATTCAGTTCGGCAATTTCAAAAACACTGGATCTGCAGAAAATTCTGGATGAAACGATCCATGTGCTAAAAGAACTGATGGATGTTGGAAATATATTCATATGCATGCAGGATGGCCCAGGGCAGCCATATCGCGGGTTTGCCAGTGATCAGCCCCTGAATGATCTGGCTTTTGCACTGGAGGAAGAAAATCCGATGATCCAGTGGCTGGTGGAACATGAGGAACTTCTTGTTTATCGTGAATTCCGATATACTGTGGAGTACAAATCCATGTGGGAGAGCGAAAAGCATCAGCTGGATAAAAAGCGGATCCGCTACTGTGCTGGACTGAAAGACGGAGATTGTTTGGTTGGCGTACTTTTGATCACAGCACCATCTTCAAAGAAAGGGCTTGTCTGCGATGAGGTACAGATGATCTCATCCGTTACATCCGTAGCATCTATTGCCATCAAAAATGCGAGACTGTATGAAAAAGCCTGCATTGAGGCGCGGACGGATGAAATGACCGGATTGCTAAATCGGAAGTATTTTTATGAAGTTCTGAACGAAGAGTTTGAGAAGAACAGAGAGGCTTCGCTGGCACTCGCTATTATTAATGTAGATGATTTTAAATTGTACAATCAGTTGTATGGTATAAAGGAAGGCGATATCTGTCTGCAGCGTATAGCGAATATTATCCACAGCAGTGTGGGAGAAAGCGGTTATACCGCCCGTTACAGCGGAAAAGAATTTGCGGTACTGCTTCCGAAATATGATCTGTTTTCGGCAAAAAATCTGGTGGAATCCATTGCAAAACAGATTTTTGTCATGAACAATCGGCGGGCAGACATGAAGCTGAAGGCTGTGACCGTCAGTGCTGGAATCAGCGCAGCACCTTATGCGGCACGCAGTGTGAAAGAACTGATGGAAAATGTGGATCTGGCGGTCTACCATGTAAAACATAGTGGAAAGAACGGCATCCAGGTATTTGATACAATGTTCAAGAACAGCAATAATCAGGGTGATACCAGAGACCGTGTCCATATTTACCGGGAATACGAGTCTACAATCTATGCTTTGACTGCGGCTATCGATGCAAAGGATCATTATACTTTCAGTCATTCCAATAATGTGGCATATTATGCGACAGCTCTGGCAGCGACGCTTGGCATGAATGAGGATATGATCGAGATCATCCGCCAGGCGGCCTTACTGCATGATGTCGGAAAAATCGGTATCCCGGAGGATGTACTAAACAAGCCTGGACGTCTCACAGATGAGGAATACGAAATCATCAAAGGACATGTGGAGGCTTCCATCGGCATCATTCGTCATCTGCCATCCCTGGATTATGTTATTCCGGCTGTTATTGGTCACCATGAGCGGTATGACGGAAAAGGATACCCGAGAAGGATTGCGGGAGAAGATATACCGTTGACGGCCCGGATTTTGTGTGTGGCAGATGCATTCGATGCCATGACTTCCAGAAGATGTTATAAGAAGGCATTTCCACTGGAAGTGGCCAGGGAAAAGCTTCTCCTGGATGCAGGAAAGCAGTTTGATCCGGAGCTGGCTTACAAGTTTGTGGAGTGTTTGGACAATGGAAGTATCACTCTGGTAGAGGCCGAGGAAGTGTAACAGATATATATTATAGAAGATAAAGATAGTTTTACAGAAAATATTGTGATCAGGAAAGAGTACAGCAAAACTCATTCCATGATTACAATATTTTTTTGCTTTTACCGCACATT
>CAVAFS010000128.1:0-13344 GCA_963587975.1 Bulleidia sp.
GCATGCGGTGCCGTCGTGTAAACAGGGCATAAATGAAATAAACTCCAAAAAAAGAACAGTTGAGAAATTTTCGTTGTGGATGTTGCGTCTAGCCCGACCGCGGGAGTGTGTCTGAACCCGCCGGTTTTGCGGGTGAGTTCGCGGAAGCGGTCGGAGATAAGCGACGCAATGGACACAGAAAATTTTTCATGTTCTTTTGGGAGTTCATTTCATTTTGCCCTTTACAACGCCAAACAAGAATTTACCCCACCAATATCACGCTGGCCATAATCCCTGCCACAGTCGCCACCAACGCTCCTGCCAGTGTCCAGCGTGTTTTTTTCACTTTAACGGTCATAAAATAAATACTCATCGTATAAAAAATCGTTTCACTGCTGCTCATCATGACTGATGCGATCCGCCCCAGTCTGGAATCGGTTCCAAACTGTTCATAAATATCCAGCAGCAAACCGGTTGCCGCCGAAGAGGAAAACATTCGAACCACTGCCAGCGGGACAAGCTGCGACGGAAATCCGATACGGTCTACCCAGTTTCCAAGTGCTCCCGCCAGTGCGTCAAGCAGTCCGGAAGCCCGTAAAATGCCTACTGCCACCATTAATCCGGCAAGGGTAGGTAAAATATCTACCGCTGTTTTCAGGCCGTCTTTTGCGCCTTTTACAAAGTCCTCATAAGCATTCCGTCGATTCAAAAGCCCTGCCATGAGGATTACCACAACAAAAAGCGGAATAATAAAATCTGACAAAAATAACAATACACGCTGCATAAACTGATATCCTCTCCATCCCTTCTGTTTTCCGTGACATGCGATTCTCACTCATCCATATCATTTGATGTTTCATTCATTTCAGATAAGATTAGAAGTCAATACCCTCGCTTTCGATCTACCGCAGACATAATTTTTGCAAATATAATTCCCGCCAGTGTGGAACACGCCGTTGCCACGATCGCAGCGCCCACAATCCCCGTCGGATCCGGCGAACCGTATTGACTTCGATATGCAATAACGGTCACCGGAATTAACTGCAAGGACGAAATATTCAACACCAGAAACGTACACATCTCCGTGGATGCCTCTTTTTCTTTCCGGACAGATGTATGATGGATCCGGTCAGAACCGAAATCATATTTTTTCTGATAGGGCTGATGTACCGCCTGAATCAGCGTCCGCTCCTTTTCCAGTTCATCCAGATCTTCCATGGCCTGCAGTCCTGCCGGAGTCGCCGCCCAGCCCAGGCCAAAAAAATTGGCGATGCAGTTTGCCGCAATGGACTTGCAGGCAGGGTGTTCCCGCGGCACGCGGGGAAACAGAAAATGAATCAGCGGATAAATGCGGTCTGCTGCCCGCTGCATCATACCGGCACTTTCCGCGATCCGCATCAGTCCTACCCAGAATGCCAGAACGCCTGCCATGGTGATACACAACGTCACTGCCTGCTGTGCCGAGTCCAACGCCGCATCCGTAACCGCCGGCAGCTTCCCGGTAAAAGCCGCATATATAATTCCTGCCAAAATCATAAAAATCCATAAAAAATTCAGCATGAGCTGTCTGCTCCTCAAGGCTTTCTAACAACTTATGCTGAACTACAGGTTAATATTCTTTTTTATTTCCCATATGTGCGGAAAAATGTGCTCAGATTCGTAAGCGCCTTTACAAGTACCTTGGTCTGTTCCCCATCCAGACCGTTCAGAGTCGCTTTGATCATCTCGTCATGGAAGTTTGCATGGTGATGGTACGCCTTCACGCCTTTGTCCGTCAGAGAAATCAAAACCACACGGCGATCCTTTTCGCTTCTGACACGTTTTACATAAGCCTTTTTTACAAGGTTATTGATGGCAATGGTCAGTGTTCCCACGGTAACAGACAAGTCCTTGGCCACTGCGGACATGCTCCGCGGCTCATCCAGTCCGATGGCCTCGATGATATGCATATCGTTGTTGGAAATGTCCTTGAACTCCTCTGTAATGATCGCTTTTTCCTCTATATTCATGATTTCATTAAACAATTTGACCAGCAGGTCATGAAGTGTATCGTATCCTTCCAATGCGTTCCTCCTGACATAACTATAAACAAGTTCATTTGAATCTTACATTTTTATATTTTGTATATCAAATATTTTGGTTGGTTGACAAATTAATTATACACAATCTGAATACGCACCGCAAGGGACAAATCCTTATTAATAAATCCACGAAGTATGCATACCTATATAATAATTCTATGTATAAACGTCCGGTACCATTTATGCGACACTGCCACTTTCATTTTCATCACAAAATCCGTTTTTCTCTCTGCCTCGCACTCTTTCTCATCGGTCTTGGCATTTTCTGCGCTGCTGTCTGCCAGTATGCGGACTCTGACACATGGATCGCACAGTTTTTAAATGAAAATCACACAACCGCTCCTGATAGCCGCACAAATTCTGAATCTGTTGCCGGGCAGACATCTAACGTTGATGCTGATACTGCATTTGATGCCTATCTGACAGAATTGTTTAAACAGGAAGCATCTGCAAATCTGCTGAACCTGCACTATACACTGGAAAATCCATCCACATATGGCATCACAGAGTATCAGACTTCCCTTGGCTCCTACACCGCAGATTCCCCGAAAAAAGCGGCCGCCTTTGCAGAAAATATTCTCACCACGCTGCAGCAATTTGATTTCGAAAAACTTTCCGCAGAAAATCAACTGACGTTGGATATCCTGAATGATCATCTGTCACAAACCAAATCCGGTGCGAATTTTTACTGTTATGATGAACCACTGACGCCGACCACCGGTTTGCAGTCACAAATTCCAATCCTGCTGGCAGAATATACCTTTCAGGGCCAACAAGACGTCGCGGATTATCTGGAATTACTGGCCGATATTCCACGCTATTTTTCCCAGATCTGCGCTTATGAGGAGGAAAAATCTGCTGTCGGACGTTTTATGCCGTCCTACACAGCCCAGACCATTATCGATCAGTGCCATGATTTTACAGCCAACCAGAAACAACACTACCTGGTGACTACATTTAATCAAAAAGCAGCGGCTTTAACGGATTTGTCTCAAAATGAACAGCTTGCCTGTCAGGAACAGAATCAGGCCATTCTGGAACAGGAAGTGTTTCCGGCCTTTAACCAGCTGGCTGACACATTGGAAAAACTTTCCCATACCACCATCAATGAAGCCGGACTCTGTCATTTCCCGGAAGGAACAGCATATTATGAATATCTGGTTCGGAACTGCACCGGAAGCAGCGACAGCATCGCTTCACTGGAAAAACGTACTGCAAATCAGCGCAAGAAAGATCTCCTTCTTGTCTCGCAACTGTTGGAACAGAACCCTGATCTGCCAGCCGAGCTGGAAAACTGCGCCATTGCAACGCAGTCCCCGGAAGAAATGCTTGCCACTCTGCGGGATGCTATTTCAGGAGAATTCCCGGCATTTCCGGAATGTAACGTAACCGTGAAATACGTGGATGAAGCCATGGAGGACTATCTCTCGCCCGCCTTTTATCTGACTTCACCGTTGGATCATCTGACGGAAAATGCGATTTATATCAACCGGAAAAACGGCTACGAAAGCATTCGCCTTTTTACCACACTGTCGCATGAAGGTTTTCCGGGGCATTTGTATCAAAACGTTTATTTTCACAGTAAATGCCAGCAGCCGATTCGCTCCCTGCTTGGCTATCCGGGCTACACGGAAGGCTGGGCGACCTTTGTGGAACTGCATTCCTATACTTACAGTGGGCTTTCTGAAGATGCTGCCAGACTCTGTGCCGCAAACCAGGCGGCAATTCTGAGCCTGTATGCCACTGCAGATATGGGGATCCATTATGAAGGCTGGACATTAGACGATACGGCAGCGTTCTTTTCCAAGTATGGATTCACGGATGAAGAAGTGCTGCGGGATATTTTTGAGTTGATCGTGGGGGAACCTGCTAATTATTTGAAATATTATATTGGTTATCTGGAGTTTCATGATCTGCAGGAAGATATGAAAAAGCAGAATTCGGATAGTTATACGGATTCTGACTTTTACAAAAAGGTACTCGAAATCGGGCCGGCACCTTTCGGGGTGCTTCGGGAGTACGTGCTCGGGGATCAGTAGGTTTATGGATATATATAAAGGGGTATCTAAGGAGAAATCTCAGGATTTTGTCTCCGCGGCTACCAATCGCTCGCCGAGAAAAAATCCTGAGATTTCTCCATTTACACATTGGCTGACTCCACCAATAAATTTCTCCGTTTACGCATTGCCTTACATACCTGCCATTTCTCCGTTTGTACATTTCCAAAACTAATTCGTCAACTTTCTTCATTTACAGCATATTTCCTACTTCGAATACATCTACATATCGCAATTACATCTCATTGGGAAAAATGCAAATATTCAGGCACTGTTTTTAATGTCCTAATCCAATTGATTTTCTGTACCACATCCACAGCGTATAAGCGTCTGAACCCCACTACGTAGAAAAAGGAATCAGGGCATTTTTTCCTGGCAGGCGATTGTTAGCCGCCGGGACAAAATCCCCTGATTCCGCTTCAATAAACTTACGTTATATCACTATATCACTTTTCCTATTCCGAACGTCACCCGTTTTGCACCGGCACCGTTTGGGCCACTTCCGCCTGCCGTTTTTCCAGTCGTTTCATAATCGCAAAGAACACCGGCATTACCACCGCCGTTGCTGCGATCCATGCAGTCTGATCCGTAAAGCATACTGCTGTAAATCCAAATTTTGGAATAACAAATATTGCCATCAGACCTCTGGCCAGCAGCTCGCTCAAACCTGCAAACATGGCAATGGCACTGTAACCAAGTCCCTGAATCGTCAGTCGTGTACAGTTTAAGAATGCCAGGAAGAAATAGAAGAATCCTGCGCATGTCAGCAGCTGCTGCGCATATCCAAGCACCTCTGTCTCGCTGCCTGATACAAAGATCAGGGCAATCTTGGAACCAGCAAAAATAAGTACGATTCCGATGGCAATACTGTAAATCACAGAAATGATAATTCCGGATTTCAGACCTTCACGGATTCGTTTCAGATTGCCTGCACCAAGGTTCTGGCTGCCGAAGGTTGCGCTTGCCGTGGCAAAGCCGTCATACGGACACATGGCCAGCTGCTTTACCTTTGTAGCTGCCGCAAATGCAGATACATACACTGCATCCAGTGCATTTACTGCGCTCTGAAGCAGAATACTTCCGATTGCGGTGATGGAAAACTGCAGTCCCATTGGTACAGCCATGGTAAACAGTGTCTTTATGTAATGAAAATCTAACTTTCTCTCCTGATGCTCTGTTTTCAAAATGTCATATTTTTTCTTCATGTATACAAAGCAAAGTGCGCCGGATATTGCCTGGGAGAGAATCGTCGCCCAGCCTGCGCCTGCGGTTCCCAGTTTAAAGCCAATGATAAACAGCATATCAAGGAAAATATTCATCACTGCTGACATCACCAGAAAATAAAACGGCGTCTTGGAATCTCCCAACGATCGGATAATTCCAGCCACGACATTGTACAAAAATGTAAATGGAATTCCAAGGAAAATAACGAACAGATAATCATATGCGCCCTGATAAAACTGCTCCGGTGTCTTCATCCAGGTCAGAATGGAACCACACAGCACACAGGTTACGATTGTCATAATAACGGCAAGAAAAATAGCCAGATACGCTGCATTCATCACAAATTTACGCATATCACTATAACATTTCGCGCCAAATTTCTGCGCCACGGGTACGGCCAGCCCCGTACAGGTACCAAGACAGAAACCAATGATCAGAAACGTGATAGACGCGGTAGAACTTACGCTGGTCAGAGCGTTCAATCCCAGATAACGTCCTACGATTACGGTATCTACCATGTTGTACATCTGCTGAAACAGGTTTCCCAGCACTAATGGTATGGAAAACTGCCAGATTAACTTCATTGGACTTCCAACGGTTAAATCTTTTGTCATAACTGCTCCCTTCCTCAGATTACTCGTTTTCTGTATTTAATAACATCTGATAGATTTCGCGTTTCCCTACGCCCCGGTCTTTTGCCACCTGCTTCATGGCACTTTTTCGATCCATACCGGTGCTTAAGTAACGCTCCATATGTTCTTCCACAGAAATCGCCTCCCAGGACTGCTGCTGCTCCTGCACCAGTTCTTCCCGGCTTCTGCCCTCAATGACTAACACACACTCTCCGCGAACGCCCTGCTCCTCATAGTAGCTGATCGCCTCAGAAAATGTAGTCTGAAATGCGGTCTCGAATTTTTTTGTCAGTTCCCGGCAGACCGTCAGTCTGCGGTCACCCAATGCATTCTGCAGCTCTTTTAACGTACCAAGCAGATGATGCGGCGCCTCATATACGATCAGCGTTCTTGTATCATTTTTCAGTTCTTCCAACACGGCTGCACGCTCTTTTTTCTCCTTTGGCAAAAATGCCTCGAAGGAAAAACGACGTGTCGGCAGACCGGACAGCGTCAAGGCCGTAATGCAGGCTGCCGCTCCCGGAAGGGAAGTCACTTCAATGCCCTGCTCGTAGCAGATGCGCACCAGATCTTCACCCGGATCGGAAATACCCGGTGTACCGGCATCAGTAATCAGCGCGATATTCGTTCCCTGCTGCATTTTTTCCACCAGCTGATAAGCCTTGTCCACCTTGTTGTATTCGTGGTAGCTGGTCAGCGGTGTTTTGATATCAAAATGATTCAGCAGATGAATGGAATTTCGGGTGTCTTCCGCTGCGATCAGATCTACTTCTTTTAATGTACGCAGTACACGAAGCGTAATATCCTCCAGATTTCCGATTGGTGTCGCACACAAATATAATTTTCCAGCCATCCCCTATTTCACCTCACAATCTCATATAGCTAATTTTATATTCACAGATTTAATGTGTTCCATATTTACTTTATATTGCATTCTCTTATGCCAAATATAATTATTATACTTTCAACACATATAGCAATACATTAAGTGGTCTTAATAACCGTATACGTCATAAATTTCATCCGTATATTTTCCCGGTTCTTTGTATACGATCAATGGTTTTTCCACGGTCATACGGCTTCTTCCGCCCCGCAGCCCCTCAATCAGTACCATATTCGGCTCCCGGTCCACATAAGGATACACCAGACGCATCCGCTTCGGTTCGATCCGATACTGCACCATCAGAGAGATGATCTCCGCCAGACGGAACGGGCGGTGCACCATGTAAAAACGTCCTCCCGGAACCAGAAGGCGCGCGCTCTCCCGGATAATATCTTCCAGATTGCACAGTACTTCATGACGTGCAATGGTTTTCGCCTCATGCAGATTCGTCAGTCCGTGCTGTGCGGTCATATATGGTGGATTTGTCGTCACGACATGAAAAGAAGATGCTCCAAAAATTTTTGAAGCATCCTTAATATCACCTTCTACGATGTCGATCCGATCCTGCAGATCATTCAGCGCCACACTGCGCCGCGCCATATCCGCACTCTCCGGTTGAATCTCCAGACCGGTAAAATGTTTTCCATCGGTCTTGGCTTCCAGCAGAATCGGGATGATCCCGTTTCCGCAGCCCAGATCCAGGCAGTTTTCATGTTTTTTTGCCCGGGCAAAGCCGGACAGCAGCACCGCATCCATACCGAAACAGAATTTTTCCGGATTCTGGATAATGCGGTAGCCGTTTCGCTGTAATTCGTCGATTCGTTCTCCCGGCAATAAATTACTCATTTAATTTGGAATGTCCTGCCTTGTCCTCTAACTCAGCAAGTTTACGCATTTCCTCTTTGCTCAGACGCTCACCGTGATCTCTGCGGCGTTTGGAACGGAATTTCAGCTGTTTTACCGGATATTCACGGATTTCTTTCTCATCCCCCATATCCACAATGACTTTCACCAGCTGACGCAGTACGCTGACACTCTGTACCTCACCTTTCAGACCGTCTGCGGTTGTGACGCGGTCACCCACGTTCGGCAGACGGCTGTTTAAGTATTCGTACGTTTCTTCTTCATTTTTCAGACAACACATCAATCGTCCGCACACACCGGAAATCTTGGTCGGGTTCAGAGACAGATTCTGCTCTTTCGCCATCTTGATGGACACCGGCGCGAACTCTGTCAGGAATGTATGACAGCAAAGCGGGCGTCCACAGATGCCGATGCCGCCGAGGATCTTGGTCTCATCACGGACACCGATCTGACGCAGTTCAATTCGGGTTCGAAATACACTGGCCAGATCCTTTACCAGCTCACGGAAATCGATACGTCCGTCTGCAGTAAAGTAAAACAGCAGTTTGTTGTTGTCAAACGTATACTCTGCCTGCACCAGTTTCATGGCAAGACCGTGTTTTTCAATCTTTTCCAGACAGATCTTATATGCATCTTTTTCTTTCTCATGGTTCTTTTCTTCAATGCGGTCGTCCTCCGGTGTCGCCACACGGATCACGGCCTTCAGCGGCTGAACCACTTCATCATCTGTAATGTCCTTTGGTGGGACGATTACGGTACCATATTCGATACCCCGGGCAGTCTCCACGATAACGTGGCTGCCTCGCTCCAGTTTCAGGTTTTTCGGGTCAAAATAATACACTTTGCCCGCCTGACGGAATCTTACTCCAGTTACTTTTATCATCTAATGTTCTCCTTGATCGTCAATGCCAGCATTTCCATGGTCAGGTCAAAATTTACGTTTGCCCGGATCCGACGGTCCGCTGTCTCAATTGCTTCTAAAATCTGCTGCAGTCCGCGATATGAGCATTTTTCCGCCTGATGCCGGATTTCCAGCGACTGTTCACGGAAGATCAACTGCTCCTCTGAGCCTGCTACTTTATATAATAACACATCCCGATACCAAAACAAAACCAAATCAAAAAATTCTCTGATATCGTCCTTGAAATCGTTCAGTGGTTTTATCTCCTGTAATAAATCGTATTTACGGACATCCCCCAGTCTGCGTAAAAGCGAGACGGTAACGTCCTTCAGTTCATTAAATCGTTCTGAGGAAGCCAGTGCCACAGCCCGACCCACGTTTCCCCGGGCAAAGGCCGCACATACTTCCGCTTTGTAATCCGGCACCTGACGTTTTTTCATCAGAAACTCCCGGATTTTTTCATCGCTTACTGGCTTGATATCCAGCATCACGCAACGGGAACGGATCGTCTGTAAAAACGCATCCGCATTCGTGGTCAGAAGCAGGATCACCGCATAAGCCGGTGGCTCCTCAATGGTTTTTAACAGGGCATTCTGAGCCTGCTGGTTCATTTTCTCCGCTTCATCCACAATGTATACTTTATACTTACTGCTGTAAGGTTTAATCTCTATCTCATGATTGATCTGTTCACGGATATCCGCTACCGAGATCGTATTTGGTTTTTCATGCGTCAGATAAATAATGTCAGGCTGATTGTTACCTAACGCCTGCTTGCAGGAATGGCATTCCATACACGGCTCCGCAATGATCTCCGGATGTAGTTCTTCTCTCGGCAGCCCGGCCACCTGTTCACGCTTTTGAATGGATGTCTCACACTGCAAAGCCATGGCAAAAGCCTGCGCCAGCATCATTTTTCCGCTGTCCTTGGGGCCATTGATAATATACGCATGAGATACTTTATCCATCACAATCGCACTCTGCAGGTGCGCAATCAGTTGTTCATGTCCGATAATGTCATGAAATCCTGCCATTACTGCTCCTCACTACTAATAATTTGTTTCTGCATAAAAATGCTATGATCGTCCCTAATTCTTATCACTTTGAGCGTGTCATCAGCATTTTTCTATAAAACCAGCCAACCGCTCTCATCTAATAGGAAACGTTCTATCTTCTCACACTTGCTTCCTGCTTCTATCGAATATAGGAAGCAATCTCCTGTGTCACCTGATCCAGATCCTTATTCAGGAAACGCTTCGTAATCCCTGCTTTTTTCAGGTTTTCCTCGGAAAAATCCTGCTCATCTGCCAGAAATCTCCGGCACATCTCCGCGTACTTCGGCTGCTCCTGGGAACGTTCCCGATCCAGGGCCCGCTGCAAACGCAGTCCGTCATCTACTTCCACATAAATCGGGCACACATGCTCCGCGCCAAAATAATCCCGGATCTGCTCATACGCTTCCAGGGTTCCGATCATCAGGTAATCACTCTCTGTCAGCGAGATCTGTCCATCATCTGCAGTAAAATATTTCCACACGCCATATACCGTGTTGTATGCACGCAGCTCAATAATTTTTCCGGCATCTTCGAATCTTTTTACCTGATCTTCTGAACAGAAAAAGTAAGATTCTCCCTCCACTTCTCCGGACCGGATTGGCCGGGTCGTATAAGGAACCACACGTTTCACCTTCAGATCTTCCATGGCCAGAAGGCGGTTATATATGGTGTCTTTTCCAGATGCACTTTTTCCCATCAGACAATAGATTTTTCCCATGCTCATGTCCTGCTTTCGTCTCTCATATCTTTATAGTATAGTACAGATTTCCAACCTTTGTCCACTGTAATCTTTCATTCCTTCTACTTCCATATTCCGGCTCCGGCAAATACGCAGTGTTTCCAGAATTTTTTCCGTCACACGCTCGCCCGGTGCCAAAATCGGAATTCCCGGCGGATACAGATACACAAATTCCCCAGACACAGATCCTGCGGATTCCACCAAAGGAACTGTCTGCTTCGGCGCATCCATTGCTTCGGCAATCTCCAATACTTTTTCTGCCTCACAGTATATGTCATCTGATTTCAACACTTCCGGTTTCTTAGCACTTCCTTTGGTATTCTTCGAATCTGTTTTCTGTAAATCTGCTGTATCCAAACCCTGTTCCTGATGCAGCGTCCCATCTTTACTATTACCTCTATCAATCTCCTGCAACGCCGCAAACAACCGGTCAAATCCTTCCTGCGTATCCATAAGTGTGGTCAGTGCCGTCACATAATGCCCGGAAGCCATCTCCATTTCCAGATGATATTTCTCTGTTAAAAGTTCTGCCAGCTCCTGTCCATGCAGTCCGGCTCCTTCTGCGCAGATCAGGATTTTTGATGGATCGCGATCCCAGATACCCGGATCCTTTTCCTCAG
Source organism: Bulleidia sp. (assembly GCA_963587975.1). GTDB lineage: Bacteria > Bacillota > Clostridia > Lachnospirales > Lachnospiraceae > Eubacterium_I. Next base: position 11,033 of record CAVAFS010000128.1, read on the forward strand.
TTTCTCCGATTTTTCCATCTGAAGGAAGCACAGTGATTCGTTGTAATGTTTTGCATTTTTCATAAAAATCATGCAGCCGCGCTTCGTATGCCGCAAACAGTTCCGATCCCTGTTCCCGTAGAATCCGGGTGCAGCGGTCGAGTCCCGCCATCAGAATATAAGAAGGGGAACTGGACTGATAAATGCCAAGGTACCGTTTTCCCCGCTCCAGATCAACCCACGGATTCTTTCTATAATGAAGCAGCGCACTCTGGGTATAGGCCGGCAGAGTCTTGTGTGCGCTCTCAATGCACAGATCCGCGCCAAGTGCAAGTGCCTTCTGCGGAAATCCTTTTGAGAAGCCAAAATGTGCACCATGAGCTTCATCCACGATCAGCGGAATGCCTTTTTCATGCACAAGCTCCGCAATCGCTTTGATATCTGAAACCACGCCATCGTAGGTAGGTGAAGTCAGCAAAACCGCTTCTGTATCGGGGTACTGCTCCAACATCGTTTTCACTTGCTTTGGTGAAATACTTCCTTGAATACCAAACGCTGTCTGCTCCGGATAGAGATAGGATGTCTTCAGTTCCATGAGATAGACCGCATGATAAACGGCTTTGTGGCAGTTGCGCGCCATCAGCAGGCGGCCGCCTTTTTTCACCGTTCCGCACACTGCCGCCAACAGCCCCGCCGTACTTCCGTTTACAAGGAAAAACGTCTCATCTGCACCAAAGGTTTCCGCTGCACGACGCTGTGCCTCACGTAAAATTCCTTCTGCATGATGCAGGTTATCAAAACCGGTAATTTCTGTAATGTCGATTTCTTCCGGTGTCCAGTTTCCCATAGTCTGGCGCTTGTGCCCCGGCATATGGAATGGATAGGCATCCGTCTGACTATAAGACAGCAATTTTTCGTCCAGATATTGCTCCATTTTTCCTTCACACTCCTTTTCGTTATTTCATTTCCGTTCATTTTGCGAAACACTGTATCTGCTATCATACCATATTTTCATGTATGGTGGATAAAAAACTGCCGATACATGGAAGTTTCCACATACCGACAGTTTTTCTTTGTCCGAACATCTTTTTATAAAGATGATGTATTTACTTTTCTAATGCTTCAGACGATCTGAAATTAACGAACGTCTTTGTCGATCGGCTCAACTTTTAATACGCACATAGCGATGAGTCCGATAACAGCCATAACTGCCATAATGATGTAAGCAAGCTGGCAAGTAGGATCGATTGAGTTACAAGCAGATACTACTGTGATACCAACACCTGTCATTACAGAGTTCAGCGGCTGAATAACAGAGAATGCGTTTTTGAAATCGTAACGTCCCCAGATAGCTGCTGTACAGGATACCATTAAGTTGGAAGATCCACCTAACATTACAGCAAGAATCGGAAGGGAGATATAATGTAATGCGGTTACGTGTGTTAAGCAGCAAAGAACTGCTACAAGTGCCAGAGCGTTGATCAGGATACCTGTTTTCTTTGTACCGATCTTAACGTCTAACCAACCTACTACGATAGATCCCGGGATAGCAAGTACACCTGCGATACCAAGCATCTGAAGTACGGTAGGAAGCTCATAACCCATAACCATGAATTTTGTTACGAAGTTGGACATGATACCCATGGACATGAAGCCTGTGATACCAACTGCGATCCAGAGGATCCACATACGTCCGGTTTTCAGACATTTACCAGCTGTCCATTTGGATGTTTTTAAGTACTCAAGAGCTGCCTGATGCTCAGCTTTTGCTTTCTCATTATCAAATGCAGGATCATTATCCGGGTAACCACCTTTTTCCTCCGGGAAATCACGAACGAAAAGGATTACTACGATACCAACGATAACTGCGATAATAGCGATTACAATGTAGTATGCGGAATATCCAACAGTACCTACGAACATACCTGCTACTGCAGATGTTGTAGCTGCAGATAACGGATAACCTGCTGTACAAAGACCCATAGCTACACCACGTTTTGTCGGGAACCAGTGTCCGATGATCTCACCTGCAAGCAGCATTGCGGATGCAAGAGAGAATGTGTAGATTACTACATAACATACTACAACACCAACGGTATTGTGTACCTGACCGATCAGAACTGTAAATACAGCTGTGATGATCATGCTCAGTCCCCAGTAAAGACGGATTGAGTGTTTGTTGATCAAACGACCAAGGATGATACTACCGATGATACCAAACGGTACTGCGATAGTAGACATTGCGTAAACCGCTGCCTGGTTGATACCAAGACCGATAAATACATCACGGGTTACGTTCAGTGAATCAGATGTCAGTGCGGAATACACATAAC
>CAVAFS010000129.1:0-8160 GCA_963587975.1 Bulleidia sp.
TAGTCCGGCATCCTTTCTAAGCGCAGTCGGGGTTGTTCCTGCATGATTTGCTGCACCTTCTATCATCACACGTTGCCAATGAATTCCCTGCAAATTTTCTACTGCCCCAATGGAAATTCCTTCCACATCCATAATTGGCCCCTGCTCAATATGTAATTCCAGAAAAGCATGCGGTGTAATATATCCAGGTACAACTGTACCTTCATAACCAATTCTTTTTAGTTCTTCTCCCAAAACGGTTCCATCGGTTCCTACTGCAGCGAGTGCTTCCTCTACAGAAAGTCCGCCAGCATAAACAAGTGACCCCATCATATCTGGTGAATAACGCACACCCTCTTCATTTGTGAATGCTGCAACGACAATTGGTCTCTCTGTCGTGATATTCTGTTCTTTTAATGTTTTAACAACTTCAATACCAGAAATCACACCGTAGCATCCATCATACTGACCAGCATTAATAACAGTATCAATATGGGAACCAATCATAATCGGCTTTTTCCCCTTATTTTCCTCAGTCTCCCATATTCCCAAAATATTTCCAATTGTATCCACAACAACGGTTAATCCTGCATCTTTCATCCATGCAACCGTTTGATCTCTTCCTTCTTTATCTGCATCCGAGGCTGCCAGCCTTGTCCTTTTTCCTTCTGAGTCCTTTCCGATTCTGCTCAACTCATCGATTCTTTGCAATAAACGTTCTTCATTTATTTTAGTCATGCTTAACTTTTCCTTTCTTTAACCTCTTATATGTTCGGGTATGCACCATCCCACACGATGCTCCGGTAATTTTTCTGATCAGTATCACCTTCTGTAGAAAAACACAAGATTTTAGACTGCGCGTCCAATCCGATGCGATCCTTCAGATTCTTCCACTGTTTCTTCATCAGCAGTTCCGAAACAAGTCCCATTGTTGATGCACCGCTTTCTCCAGACACAATTGCATCATCACCTGCAAGTGGATTTCCTAAAACCCGCATTCCTTTTGCCGCGACAGCATCCGACATTGACACGAAAAAGTCTGCATACTGCTTTAGCATTCTCCAACCAATCGTACATGGCTCGCCACATGCAAGTCCTGCCATAATCGTTTTCATATCTCCTTTCACTGCATGGACAGTACCATCTGCTACTTCTGCCGTACGGTAAATACAATCTGCCTGATCTGGCTCAACAATAATTATTTTTGGTTTCTTTTCTTTAAAATAATCTGCAAAGAACGCAGCAAGTGCTCCGGACATTGCTCCAACTCCTGCCTGTAAAAAAATATGGGTTGGAATGTCATGCATCTGTTCCACTGCCTCAAGTGCCATAGTTGTGTATCCCTGCATGATCCAGGTTGGAATCTTTTCATACCCATCCCATGCCGTATCCTGTACGAGGATCCATCCTTTTGTTTTTTCACATTCTGCAACAAATCTTACAGTGTCATCATAATTATAATTTATAATTTCTGCTTGTGCTCCAAGCTGTCGGATATTCTCAAGTCGCTCTGTAGAACTGCCCTTCGGCATATATACAATCGCATTTAATCCAAGTTTCTGTGCTGTCCATGCAATTCCTCTCCCATGATTGCCATCCGTTGCTGTAACGAAAGTCAGGTCCTTTGTTTTCTCTTTCGTTTCTGCCTGTATCAACATATTATAGCTCAACTGCTCTGTCGAAATATTGCAAATCTCACCAATATATTTTCCGATGCAATAGCTTCCTCCCAAGCCTTTAAAAGCGTTCAACCCAAACCGTGTACTCTCGTCTTTTACATAGATGCTATGCACACCAAGAAATTTTGCCAAATGCGACAACTTTTTTAAATGTGTTTGCTGATAGGTAGGAAAACTTCTGTGATACAGTCTTACATGGCCGGCACATTCTTTTCCGAACAATGCTGCATCCGCGCTATAACAAACCACTGATGTATTTTCTTGCATCTTTATGGATTCTTTCACTTTTCCACTTCCTTTCTGCGCCTTACTTTAGATGTAATTATATTGACACATAAAGCAAAATAATATAATAATATTATTATAAATTATAACTATATTGCTCATCATTGTATTGATAGGAGAACAAAATGCAAATATATGATATTCCCTTTGATCAGACTCATATGGAAACCACCCTCCACGGAAATCTTGCTTTTCCGTTAGCAATTTATACCACACAGATCAGCAAAAACATTCTTGGATATATAGACTGGCACTGGCATCATGAACTGCAATTTTGTGTAGTGATCCAAGGGCAAGTGGAATTTTTTGTGAACCAGACACGGTTCATATTAAAACAAGGCGATGGGATTTTTGTGAATACCGAACAGCTTCACATGGCAAAAAATCTTGGCAGTGCCGACAGCACCTATATCTGTCTGGATCTGCATCCACGACTGATCAGTGGTTTTATGGGAAGCATTATTCAGACCAAATATGTTGATCCCTATTTAAAAAATCCAGAAATGGCTGACTGTTTACTACAACGCAATGTACCTTGGCAAGCCAGAATTCTTGATCTGCTTTTGTCGATTCACAAACTTTTTCATTCTAGCGAACGGGATGAAATGCAGATTTGCATATGGCTTTCGATGGTATGGCACACGTTTGTCTCCTCCTACACAGATTGCCTCCCTCGATCAACTACTCCTTCCATCAGCCCACAAGTACGCAAAATTTTGGAATATATCCGTGCCAATTATGCATCCTCCATTACGCTGGATCAAATTTCCAAGCAAGCAGCACTCGCAAAAAGCACCTGTTGCCGTGAATTCAAAAAGCAGATAGGCTATACAATTTTTGATCATATTTTAAATGTTCGGCTACAGGAAGCTTCACGTCTTCTACTTACCTCCAATATAAGCATTACCGAAGTTTCCATCCGCTGTGGTTTTGGTAATTCCAGTTATTTTACAAAAGTATTTCGGCTAAAAACTGGATTTTCTCCATCTGCCTACCGCAAAGAAAAACGCGAGCTGCGAATGGATATTCTTTCTACCATCTAACGCTCTATGGATATTCAGAGTGATTTTCTGGCAAAATAATGCAGAGATGTATATTGGCGATAAATATATATCTCTGCATTTGTATTCAAACCATATTCTGTTGTAATCAAACTATTCTAGTCATTTTCTTATTACATCCACATAACACAACTGATATAATCACAACATGGGTGCTGCCATAACGGTAGGCGGTTAGTCCTTCAACAGAGGGACTGGTCTACACTCCGTTTCGGTCGGTGCTAAACGAGTGCCACCGGCACTCAGCACCCCTCTGATTACATAGAAACCCGAAAGGGAATCCACTGGAAAGGAGAGCTAAGCCAATGAGTATTATAGATTTCATTGCAGTAGTGAGCTTTGGCTTAACCTGCTTTAGTATCGGATACACATTCGGTAAGGATAATAATAAGACGCATAAAAATACCCCTTTCACTGGATGTCCAGTAAAAGGGGTACATATCAGCCTGATAAACTGAAACGGCAATTTTTGTCAATTCATATATCGGACTAACCGTCTATCGGTAGCACTCTTTTTGTATATTCATATTACCATGCATCCTCAAAAATGTCAAAAAACTTCTTAATGTTTCTCTGCAACCATATTTTCTGAACTGAACACTATCTTTTTCTGCATAAAACCAGTGTATCTACTACACCATTTTGATATCAAACTACACCATTTTACGATAATTTACATCAATTTTGATGTTCTCCTCATCATCGTTTCGAAGTGCCTCAATCCCAGTAAATACAAGGCTTTACAGACTTTTTATCTCTCCTATTTTTCATCCACAACCTGAAAAATGAAGAACTTTAAGTAATATGACTCATCTGCCGCCCATAAAATCGGATGATCCGCAGACTGTGTCCGAAATTCTACCTGACGCAGTCTCTTATGAGTAGAACGTGCTGCCTCACGGATGGTCTTTGCCAGCAGTTCCTGTGTCATGAAATGAGAACAGGAACAGGTTGCCAGATAGCCACCGTCTTTCACCAGTTTCAGACCTTTCATGTTGATCTCACGGTAACCTTTGATGGCATTTTTTGTTGCCTGACGTGATTTTGTAAAGGCTGGCGGATCCAAAATTACCACGTCGTATTTTTCTCCGGCCGCTGCCAGCTTCGGCAGTTCATCCAGTACGTTTGCCGCACGGAATTTTACTGTATCACTTAATCCGTTGCGTTTTGCATTTTCTGTCGCCTGCTCTACCGCAAATTCAGAAATATCCAGTCCGGTCACTTCACTTGCTCCCGCAACTCCCGCATTCAGTGCAAAAGTTCCCATGTGGGTAAAGCAGTCCAGCACACGTTTTCCTTTACACAACTTCTGAATGGCCAGACGATTGTATTTCTGGTCTAAGAAAAATCCAGTTTTCTGACCATTCACCACATCTACCATGTAGTGCACACCGTTTTCCACAATTTCCACATTTGTATCAAATTCATCACCAATGAAGCCTTTTACTCTGCTTAAGCCTTCTTTTTCCCGCTCTTTCGCATCGCTTCGCTCGTAAACACCACGGATCTGAATACCATCTTTCTGTAAAATCTGTTTCATCAGATCAGCCAGAAGTACTTTATAACGCTCCATGCCAAGGGTCAGGCACTCCATTACCAGCACATCTTCGTATTTATCAATTACGATTCCCGGCAGAAAATCCGCCTCGCCAAATACCAGGCGGCAAGAAGATGTGTCCACCGTATCTTTGCGGTAATTCCATGCATTCTGCAGACGCATTTCAAAAAATGCTTCGTCAATCTCCTGATCCACATGTCTTGTCAGCAGACGTACACGAATTTTTGAATTCTGATTGATGTAGCCTTTTCCCATCGGATAGCCGTCAAAATCGTGCACCAGCACGATGTCTCCGTTATGAAAACGTCCGGTAATAGTTTCGATCTCATTATTGAACACCCATGCACCGCCCGCTTTAATGGTACGTCCTTCTCCTTTTTTCAATGTTACAATTGCCAGATTTTCCTGTTTTATCATATTATTTTCTATGCTCCTATCTTACAAACAGAGATGCTTGTGCTCCGTCATATCTTCTTTAAATTTGCAGATCATCTCATTTGTCAAAGAAAATTTATCCGGTGATTCAAATATTTCTTCCGGTGTCACCCATTTTGCCATGGCAAGCTCATCTTCCTGAATGATGATATGATCTTCGCCATCCAGTTCACAGAAAAATCCAAACAACAGACTTTCTGAATACGGCCACGGCTGACTTTTATAGTAACGAAGATTTTTCACATGCAAATGTGTCTCCTCGTACACTTCCCTTGCAACAGTTTCCTCGATGGTCTCGCCTACCTCCGCAAAACCGGCGATCAGCGCATAGTGATCCCGGAAACCATTCTTGTACCAACTGACCAGAATTTTCCCTTTGTGCATTACTCCGACGATCACACATGGACAGATTTTCGGATATTCCATCTGACCACAAACCGGACAGCGCATCATCCGTTCCCGTTCATCCGGAATCATGCGGGTGCCACATCCGCCGCAAAAACGGTGTGCCGCATACCAGCCTGCTAACTGTGCACCAACCAGGCCTGCATAACACAGATGCTGTGGTGCCGCGCCACGCAGATAACGGGTTGTCTCATAATGAAACTCTGTTTGCTCATTCGACTGCTCAATAAAATCTTTCTGCTGTTTTCCCGCACGAGATTGTTTTTTCACATAAGTTTGCTGTAAATGCACCAGATTTAATTCTTCCCGTTCTTTGTACTGATGCTGTTGATACAGGAAAAATCGTTCTTCACCAACTGCAAACAGATACACAAACCGATCTCCGTTCTGCACCTGTTCCTTTAATTCATGATAGCATGGAAAAGATATATCTTCCTTTGTTCCCCGCAGCAATATTTTTCGCTCCTGCATACAGATGATCCAGTCATTTTCCTCCGGTTGTAATTTATGCCACTCGTTATAAAAGTGAAATGGTGCAATATCCTGTATCATACGTCTCTTTTACCTGCCTTATTTTTATCTTTAATATCCAAACGTTCCTGCCAGGGATTCATCATCATCAATCCACTGCTGCACCTGAATCATGCGGTACTCATCCTTGGAATCCCGAATATATACCCGGTCGATTCCGGCATTAATGATCATTCGTTTGCACATGGAACAACTGTTGGAATTTTTTACATATTCCCCAGTGTCCACTTCTTTTCCAACCAGATACAACGTACTTCCGATCATTTTTCCTCTGGATGCACTGATGATTGCATTTGCCTCTGCATGCACACTGCGGCAGAGCTCATAGCGCTCGCCTCTCGGCACATTCATTTTCTGGCGGATACAGACACCTAAATCGGAACAGTTTCTTCTTCCCCTTGGTGCTCCCACGTAACCGGTGGAAATAACCTCATCATTTTTTACGATAACGGCCCCATAACGTCTGCGCAGACAGGTTCCACGTTGTCCCACAATTTCAGCCAGATCCAGGTAATAATTAATTTTATCCCGACGCTCCATCGCGTTTTCCTCCTCATCTTCCGAAACACATCAAATCTATTTTTATCAATTCGGTCTCTTTTCGCCAATGCCCTTTTCTCTGAAAAAACATTGCTGACTACACATACTTCTCTGCTACTTTATCAATTCCTTCCGGATTTTTCTGCGCCCAGCCCAGATAATCCATGCCCGAAGCAGCAACTGTCTGTCCAAGTTCCACCAGAAACTGCGGAATCACTGACTCTTCCATGGTTCCAATTTCACGTCCCATGCGCTCTTCGCTCTGACGTTCTTCACCATTTGCAAACAGCACAAATGCATTTTTCGGCTGATCATCCACACGCTTTACCGCACCGCGGAATCCAAGCACACCGGTCTGATGGGTACCACAGGATGACGGGCATCCGGAAATATGCATCTGCGGTAACGCACCGTTTGGAATCTCCGCTTCACGAACGGCTTCCACGCAGGCATGTAAAAGTGCCTGAGAATCACGAAGTCCCACCTGACATATGGATGCGCCAATACAGCTTACACTTGTCTCAAATACTGTATTAGCACTACTTGGTGTCGCATCCAGCACTTTTTCCACTTCTGAACCGGTCAGATTAATAATATATGCCGTCTCATCCGGTGCAAGACGGAGTTCCACCGCTTCCATATCCTGAATTGTCTCGGAAAGAGCACACAATTCTTCTACCTTGGGCTGTCCTCCGATTGGATGCCAGATTACAGTATACAATCCAGTCTGCTTCTGTGGTAAAACACGCGCCCCTGAAATACGTACACCGTCATCTTTTTTGTTCACTGGCTGCGGCTCTACCGAAATCTTCAAATCCTCTCCGGAAGCCAGCACTTCTGCCAGTTTTTCCTGGTATGCCTTTGCATAATTTTCTGCGCCGCCACAAATTTCCTGCATGTAACGAGTTCTGGCTTTTCCACGATTCTCATAATTTCCATGCGCGCGGAACGTCAGCCACATCGCCTTAATATAGTATAAGATCATCTCCGGTTCAACCGCTTCCGCAACTTTTACTCCAAATCTGGCATTATTGCCAAGTCCGCCGGCACTGTATACATCAAATTTTCCTTCTTTTGTTGCCACAAATCCAAGATCACGGTATGTTGCATGCGGAATATTTTTCGGAGAATTGGAAAAACATACTTTCAGCTTACGCGGCATTTTTTCTGCATTGATAAAGGTCATCAGATATTCTCCTGCAGCCTCCGCCCATGGGCGCACATCAAAATACTCGTCTGCTTCCACGCCAGACAATGGAGAACACATAACATTCCGTGGAAAATCTCCGCCACCACCCATAGTTACAATTCCAACATCCAACGCATCTTCCATGATCTGACACAGTTCTTCCTGCTGCAGATCATGTAACTGAATAGTTTCACAGGTTGTAAAATGTGCTTTTTTCACGTTATATTTTCGAATAGATTCTGCAATAAATGCAAGTTTTTCCTTTGTCACACGGCCTGCTGTCATACGCAGACGCAGCATACTTGCTTTTCCACCTTTCTGTGCATAACTTCCGTAACGGCCGGAATAACCTTTATAGTCACCTTTGCTCATCTCACCATTGTAAAATGCTTTTGTTTTTTCCCGGAAATCCGGCATATCCGCCTTCCAGGACTGTGGATCTATTTTCTTCACGTATCAACTTCCTCCAATTCTTCAAATTCTATTTCATATATACAT
>CAVAFS010000130.1:0-3838 GCA_963587975.1 Bulleidia sp.
GTTCTACAGCGTCCCCATGATAAAATTCCCCGAGAAAATTTAAAACATCGCGATCATATAAAAGATAGAAAGAGGGAATCAAATCATGGGAAATCAGAAGGACAGACAGTTTCATTTACCGAAAAATATCCGTCAGATGGGAAAGCTTGGTGACACCTGTCAGATTTATGTAGAGGATTTTGTTTATACTTATGTCCATCGGACACTGCACGAAGAAGTAAAGGAAAATGAAATTCCGGCAGCAGTTCTGCTTGGAAAAACATACCGTCGTGGAAGTCAGGAATACATATTTATCAGTGGCGCGCAGCAGGTGGATTTTTCTTTTGCCGGAGAATCCACAGTATACGCAGAATCATTTGTGACAGAGTCGGAGGAAGGTGCGGATCTGACTCAGGACGAGCTGTCCCGCCAGGTGGATACAACGATCGTGCCTGACATTGATATTGTGGAACAGCCATCGGCAGCCATAGCCTCTCAGGATCGTCAACAGTTATTCTGGGAACGGGTCTATCAGGGAATCAAGGAATATTTTTCCGATTATGAACTTCTGGGCTGGTATTTTTCACTGGAGGGCAGCAATCTGGAAGTGACGACTTCCATGCAGCAGTTTTTTGATGCAACGCAGGAACATGGTTCCCGTTTTTTATATTATGAGGACAAGCTGAACCGGATGGATGCCTTTTTTGTGCAGGCGCAGGGCGCATTACAGCGGCTGGAAGGCTATGCTGTTTATTATGAGAAAAATCCGGCAATGCAGGAGTTTTTGGTGGCGCAGGACAGGCATACAGAACCGTTGCGGACAGAGTCGGAGCGTCAGGAACAGGAGCCGTCAGATGTGGCACAGAACTATCGGGCTATTTTGAATAAATTGAATGAACGTCCATCACGGAAAAAACATCAGCCCTTTGTGTATGTGGCCGGTGTGGCAGTTCTGGCTGTGGTGGCGGCCACCGGTATTTCACAGATTGGAAATTATCAGAATTTGAAAGTGCTGGAACATACGTTGCAGACCGTTTCCGGGAATGTGCAGAATGCGGATTCGAAAAATGCACAGGATAAGCAAACAGAAGACAGTAAAAATGCAGACAGTCAGGATGCCAATGCACAGGAACAAAATCAGAATGCACAGAGTGCGGATAATCAGACTGCAGATGGACAAAGTGAAAGTACCCAGACTCAGACCGGGGTTCAAAATCCAGATCAGGCATCTCAGAGTCAGACAGTTCAGGATAAGGGGACTCAGGAACAATCAGCACAGAACCAGAATAATACGTCTCAGAGCCAGTCAGAACAAAAGAATGGACAGGCTACTCAAAGACAGGAGAATGCAAGTCAGTCCCAGACAGAACAGGGAAATACTGCCAAGACGGAGACAACGAGCACAGATACGCAGAGCAGCGCCCGTTATTATACTGTGAAAAAAGGTGACAGCCTGATGTCCATCAGCAAAGCGGTTTACCATACCACACAGAAGGTGCAGGATATCTGTAACGCAAACCAGATTGAAAACATGGACATGATTTATGAGGGACAGCAGTTATTACTGCCGTAATCTTTCTGGACTTTCGAAAAAAAATGCTTTATGATATACAACAGATGAAAACATTCTGAAGTGGAGGAAAGTATGGATAACGCAGGAAAAAGTAATCTGCAGATGGTTCAGGCAAACTGGGAAGAAATTGAACGCAAGGTGCGTGAACATCATAAAAAGCAGTTAAAAATACTGGCTATTATTGTAGGTGTCTGTGTGGCTCTTGGAATCACATATTATATATATGTACAGCATAAATCTTATGATGACTTTCGGATTGTCAGCACAGTTGACCGGTCGGACACAAATGCTACCAAATTTACAGAGTTTAATGGGAATCTGTTGAAATACAGTAATGATGGTGCGTCCTGTGTCACCGTAGATAATCAGATCATCTGGAACCAGAGTTTTGAGATGCAGGATCCGATTCTGGCTGTCTGCAAACAGTATGTGGCATTTGCGGACAAAGATGGAAAGCAGATTTATGTGATGAACAGCAGCGGCACACAGGGAAAATTCAGTGTTACAATGCCGATACAGCGAATCGATGTGTCAGCCAGTGGTACAGTTGCTGTTATGATGGAAGAAGACGGAACCGGTTATCTGGCACTTTACAGTAAAGGTGGTGAACAGCTGGCAGAAGGTGCAATCCATGTGGAGAACGGTGGCACACCGATGGATCTCGCTCTTTCCCAGGATGGAGAAAAGCTGGCCGTATCCAGTCTCGATATCCATGATGGAAGTGCAAAAAGTACTGTGACGTTTTATAATTTTGGATCAGTAGGAGAGGAAAAAGTCGATCATATCGTGGCTTCCTATTCCTATGATGATGCAGTAATTCCAGAACTGGCTTATGTAGGTTCTGATCAGCTGATCGCATTTTCGGATCAGGGCGTTTATACCTTTACCGGCGGAAATACACCGAAAGAGGGGCAAAGGAAGCAGGTAGAGGATGAGATCAAGGCTGTGTTTTATGATGACAGCTATTTTGCGCTTGTATTTGCCGCAGGAAAAGATGAGGCAAAACGAAAAGTGGTTGTTTATAATATGAAGTGCGATGAACAGACACAGTTTGTGACGGATTTTCCGTTTGAAAAAATGCGTTTTCTGGATAATCATGAGATCTGTCTGTATAGCAATAATTTATGTTCTATTTATACGCTGGGCGGACGGAAAAAATTTTATTATGAATTTGAAGATACATTCTGCGAAGCACTGCATGTGGGGGGATACCGCCGATATGCATTTGTAATGGAAGGCAAAACACAGCAGATCCGTCTTCGTCTGTTTGGAAACGGGAAAGCAGGCGGAAAATAATGAATTGGTTGTTAATTATAGTATGCATGATCATTTTGTTCTGCGCGATTCGTGGATGGAACAGGGGATTGCTTCGGATTTTATATTCATTAATTTCTATAGTGCTGCTGATCGGACTGGTTTCTTATGCGACGCCATATATCAGCGATTATATAAAGAACAATACGGGGGTTTACATGGCACTGGAGCAGCGCTGTACCCAGGCGTTCCGGGAAAGCGGCCAGTCGAAAGTTTCGGATACTGTTGATGATGGTACTGAGGTGGCAGGAGTATCTCTGCCAGAGCATGTTACTTCTTATATAACGGATACTGGGAATAGTCTGTTAGATCAAGCGGGCATCTATGACGCCCTTGGTAAAAAAATGGCAGATTGGATCCTTGCGGGGGTTTCCTATTTTGTTGCGCTGCTGGTTGCGGGAATTATCGTATCTGTGATCGGGCGTTCTCTTCGCATCATTAACCGTATTCCGGTGCTGAAAGGTGTTAATCGGACCCTTGGGATTTTGGCGGGGGCATTTCAGGGATTGATTCTTGTATGGCTGTTGTTTATGCTTTTGTCATTATTTGCCGGAACAGAAGAAGGAAAAATGTGTATAGAGCAGATTGATCAGAGCAGTATTTTAAGATATTTATATTATAATAATGTTCCATCCAGAATCCTGACAGGATTTTTGTTTGGAAAATAGAAGGCGAAGTTATAGATGTTGTGGTGGAAAAAGTGGCAAACCACAACATCTATTTTACTGTCAGGAAATACGAAAAAAATGTAAAAAAATGTGTAAAAAAGTGTTGACAATGTAAAGCCTCAATGGTATTATCTAATAGCTGTCGCGGGGGACGGTGCGAGAGAAAAACAACTTTAAAAAATAATAAAAAAGTTGTTGACAAACGCAAAACCTTGTGATAACATATAAAAGTCGCTGAACGACAGCGACGACAAAGAACTTTGATAACTGAACAGTGAAATAACCTTGAAAGATTCATTGAGAA
>CAVAFS010000131.1:0-3020 GCA_963587975.1 Bulleidia sp.
AGCCATAGCCGTGAGACTGCCATCTACCTGCTTTTTGAAGAAAACAGTGTGACGAGTCTTCTTTACCGGGAAGGTGTGTATCTTTACTCAACAAAGAGCCGGATTTTCAGTGAGCGTGGCACGTTGGATTTCGGAACAGAGATCGTGCGTCTGGTTTCCGGTATTTTACAGTTCTATGCAACAACAAAGTCTGAGGTTCCGATTACAGATGTTTATTATGCAGGGTGTCAGACCGATGACTTTGAGGTCAGTGTGGACGGCATTCATAACATGCAGCTGGAAGCGCATCCGTTGAAGATTGATTTGAATTTTGCCGCAGCGGAAAATGCGGAAGACTGGCTGGCTTGCATCGGTGCCCTGACGAAGGAGAAAACGAAAGAGATCAATCTGTATCAGGTATGGTGTCGTTCGCATGAAGAAGGAACCGTAAAAACGAAAAAGACCGTAAAGCAGATCATATATCCGGCGGTCATATTTGGAATCTGTGCAGCCATATATGCATGTCTGACGGTGTGGAATATGGTTGAATCACATAAAACAGCGGCAATCGAAGAATGGATCAACGATGCTCAGGTGCAGGAAGCGTACAGCAAAGCACTCGAAAAAGAAACAGAGAGCGATAAGCTGGCGGCAGAATTAAATCAGATGACACAGATGAAACAGAATTTGGATACCTATCCGGATCTGACAGAGGAAATGATCGGAAAAATCGTGGATGTGGGCGGTAATGATATGTCAGTACAGGTACAGTCACTGGATATGTCCACAGGTACATTGACCTTTCACGCGGTAAGCCGTAAGGTTATCGATATTCCGAACTATATTCAGAAACTGGATGATACCGGATTATTTGAATCCGTGGACTACAGTGGTTACAGTTATGATAACGGGGAATATTCCCTGATGCTTTCCTGTGTACTGAAAGCAGAGGAAACCGGAGGTGAGCAGTAATGAAGATCAGTATGGAATTAAGACCAAAGGATATTTTTCTGTTGAAAGTACTGGCCTGTGTGCTGGTGGCATTTTTTATGATTCGGTTTCTGATCTTTCCGGCCATAGATAAGCATATGGATCTGGCTGATCAGCGAACCGAGGTGGAGACAGAGCAGCAGGAAATGCAGGATGTGATGGACCGGACAGGCAGTCTGGATGCAAAGATCACAAAGCAGCAGGAGCTGTTGCAAGCTTCAAAAGAAGGATATTATGATCTGTTGGAAAACCGCCAGGTAGATGAGCTTGTTACCGGAATCGTTTTGAACCATAATCTGTTCCCGGTGTATCTGAATATTACAGGTACTACTCCGGGAGTACCGTCAGCATATGTATTATCCGAAGGAAACAGTACAGATACATCATCTGACACAGCAAGTGATACAACAGATACATCTGATACAGACAGTTCTGATACAACGGATAGCTCAGATGGTACAGATGCCGCACAGGAAGAGAGTACCATAGCAACAAAGGTGTCTTATGTCAATACCACATCCGTGGATGTGACGATCCGTGGAAGCGAAACGGAAATCCGGGCATTTCTGGATGACATTGCAAATAATTATCCGGGCATTCAGGTGACATCTTTTACCATGCAGGAAAATGAATATGTAAACAGCAGTCTGCAGACGGTTTCTCAGATGAGCTGTAACTGCACAGTAGCGGTATACACCTGCGGAGAAAATTAGAAGTGGGATACTTTAAGGAGAGAATGATTAAGTGAATACGAATCTGAGAATCGGAGATATTCTGGTTGAAAAAGGATATGTAACAGAAGCGCAGATGCAGCAGGCACTTGCATGGCAGAAGGAGCATCGTGATAAACGAGTTGGTCAGATCCTAATGGAACTTGGCTTTGTCTCGGAAGCACAGGTGCTGGATGCGCTGGCCAGCAGGCTGCATCTGGAAATTGTAGATGTGGCACAGCAGAATGTGGAGCTTCAGGCAGTTGGAATGGTAAACCGTGAATTGTGTGAGAAAAATCTGATTCTTCCAATCAGTGTACAGGGACACAATATGACCATTGTTACCAATGATCCATTGAACTATTTTGCACTGGAGGAAGTGCGGCAGCAGACCGGCTGCCATCTGCAGATTTATCTGAGCGAAGAAGAACCACTGCGAAAAGCAGTTTCCTATTATTTCGCGGAGGTCAGTGCCAGAAAAGCAGCGACACAGGCAAATGTAGATTTTGCCATGCCGGAGGCGGAAGAGCTGGCGATTGAAAATCTGGAGGCCGGAGATGACGAGGCTCCGATCATCCGGCTTCTGAACAGTCTGATCGAGAGAGCCATCAAATCAGAGGCAAGTGATATTCATATCGAACCTTTTGAGACAGAGACCAAAGTACGAATGAGAATTGATGGTGTGATCATGGAATATGTAACGATTCAGCGGCATATCCATGCACCGTTGATCGCGCGTATTAAAATTTTGTCCAATCTGGATATTGCGGAGAAACGGATTCCGCAGGACGGACATTTTCGTGTCAATCTGGAGGGTGGAAGTGTCAATATCCGTGTGTCCGTACTGCCGACGGTATTTGGCGAAAAAGCGGTACTGCGAATTATGGCTGCAACCACACATATGGATCATGCAGATCATTTTGGCATGGATGATTACAGCTATAATCAGTTTGCACCGATGCTGAACCGCCCGAATGGTATTATTTATATTACCGGACCGACAGGAAGCGGTAAATCTACGACCTTATATATGGTGCTGGATTATCTGTCCGGCAGAAATGTCAATATTTCCACCATTGAAGATCCGGTAGAAAAAAATATGCCGGGCATCAATCAGACACAGGTAAACCCGGTGGCGGGGCTGACCTTTGATGTGGGACTGCGCGCCCTGATGCGTCAGGATCCGGATATTATCATGGTAGGTGAGACCCGAGACGGCGAGACGGCGGGAACTTCTGTCCGTGCGGCCATTACAGGTCATATGGTTTTGAGTACTTTACATACAAATGATGCGGTTTCCAGCATTGTCCGCCTGGAGGATATGGGAGTTGAGACCTATCT
>CAVAFS010000132.1:0-5795 GCA_963587975.1 Bulleidia sp.
TCGAAGAAGTGGCGGATTTTGCAGATATCGTATTCGAGGGAATCATTGAAAAACTGGAGATCAAGCAGGATTATTTCGCAAAAATGGATGCGATTTTCCCGCCGACAACCATTCTTGCAACCAACACATCCGCAATCAGCATTACAGAGATTGCAGAGAAATCCGTACACAAAGAGCGTATCATCGGCACGCATTACTGGAACCCGGCTTACCTCGTTCCGTTAGTAGAGGTCATCAAGACAAAATATGTATCTGACGAGACCGTACAGGCTACATACGATCTGTTAAAAGAAGCAGGAAAACGTCCGGTTATCGTAAAGAAAGATGTTCCGGGATTCCTTGCAAACCGCATGCAGCATGCGTTATTCAGAGAAGCCTTAAATATCATTGAGCAGGATATTGCTGATCCGGCAGATGTGGATGATGCGATCAAATATGGTTTTGGTATGCGTCTTGGTATCTGTGCACCGGTAGAAGTTATGGATATGGGCGGACTGGATCTGACTTACAACATCCACAGCTATCTGTTCCCACATTTGTGCAACAGTACAGAGCCGTCCAGACTGCTGACAGACAACATTGCAAAAGGTAACCTTGGATTCAAGACCGGACAGGGCCTTGAGACATGGTCCAAAGAAGATGTGGAAAAAGCAAACAAAGAACTGACAGAGGGACTGATCAAAGTAGCCCGTGTACTTGGCCGTTTATAGGAGGAAAGCAAGATGAGAGACGTAGTAATTGTAGCAGGATGCCGTACTCCGATTGGAACTATCGGCGGACAGTTTAAGACACTTGCACCAGTTGAATTAACCATTCCGGTTATGCAGAATCTGGTAAAACGTTCCGGTATTGACCCGGCAATCATCGATGATGTAATCTGGGGATGTAATTATCAGAGAACGTACAAAGAAAACAACCTGGCCAGAGTTGCAGCAGTAAAATCCGGTCTTCCGGTAACGGTACCGGGCATCACTATTCACAGAAACTGTACCTCTTCCATGTCTGCCATCCAGATGGGATTTTATCAGATTCGCGCAGGTGAAGCAGAGTGTATCATGGCAGGCGGTTCTGACAGTATGAGTACCGCACCGCATATGGTATTCAATGCCCGTTACGGACAGAAATACGGACATATGGAGATGCGTGATTCCATGTGGGATTCCCTGACAAACCTGGGGGTTGGCCCGGCGATGGGAATAACAGCAGAAAATGTGGCTGACAAATATGGTATTACAAGAGAGCAGATGGATGCATATTCGCTCCGTTCCCAGCAGCGTGCAGTAGCAGCCATTGATGCCGGCCGTTTTGAGGAGGAGATCATTCCGGTAACTGTAAAATCCAGAAAAGGAGAAACGGTATACACCACAGATGAGTATCCAAAACGTAATGCAACTTTAGAGGGACTTCAGAAACTGAAACCTGCGTTTAAAGAAGGCGGAAAAGTAACGGCAGGAAATGCATCCGGTATGAACGATGCTTCTTCCGGTGTGATCCTGATGTCTGAGGAAAAAGCAAAAGAACTTGGATGTCCGATCATTGCAAAAGTAGTCAGCGTAGCTACTACAGGTGTAGAACCTGAATTAATGGGTATCGGACCGATCAGTTCCACAAAAAAAGCACTGGGAAAGGCCGGTTTAACGGTAGATGATATTGATCTGTTTGAGATCAATGAGGCATTTTCTTCCCAATGCCTTGCCTGCCAGCAGGAACTTGGTGTTCCGGACGACAAACTGAATGTCAACGGCGGTGGAATTTCTCTGGGACATCCGGTAGGAGCAACCGGTTCCAGAATTGTCATTACATTAATGTATGAATTGAAACGACGCAAACAGCGTTATGGTGTTGCAACACTTTGCGCCGGCGGCGGAATGGGTACAACCGTCGTAATTGAAATGCAGTAAAATAAAAATACGGGGTAATTATTTTTTCGGATAGGTATAAGTATAAAAAGTTAGGAAAAGTGTGCGTTCAGGTATACTTATAATAGAAGGGCGCAAGTATACCTGAAGGTATCAAGAGGAGAAAATTATGGGAAACAACAAAAAAAGTGGAAACTCCCTGGTAAGTTTTGGTAAAGCAGGTTGGGGCACAATTATTTTCTGTATGGCAATGTTCTGGTTTTTCGTAGGATTCTGTACAGATGGAAACAATATCACAGCACCGGCGGTAGCGGAACATCTTGGTATTCAGTCAGGTACCGTATTGCAGATGAACTCTTACGGTGGAATTCTCGGTGTTATCTTCTACATCGCATTTTCACAGTTGACAAAGAAAATCGGCGCAAGAAAAGTGGCCGGTATCACATTGATCATTTCAGGTATCGCATACATTGTTATGGGTAACTGTCCAAATCTGGCAGTGTATACCATTGCATATACATGCCTGATCGGTTCTATCATGTCCGCAGGATATGTAGCAGGTGGTGCATTAGTCGCTCAGTGGTTCCCGAAACGTAAAGGTGTTGTTATGGGTTACACCACCATGGGATTAAATATCGCATCTGCAACATGGGTTCCGATGATGACACTCATCATTGCAAAAATGGGATTTGAGAAAGGTGTGATCATTCCTGGTGTATTAGTAGCAGTACTTGCAGTGATCGGTCTTGTATTTATGAGAGATACACCGCAGGAGCGTGGTGTAAATCCGGATATGGTATCCGATGAAGTTTACAAAGCAGAGTATGATACAGATGATGCAGAGGCAGACAGCCGCTGGACTGTTGGAAAACTGTTAAAAACTCCGGCTGTATGGACCGTAGCGATTGCAACAGGTATTTTACAGTGTTGTTCCACCGGTGTTATGAGTCAGTTGGTAGTCAGAAATCAGGAGCTTGGTATGTCTGCAACACAGGCAATCTCTATGATGACTGTTATCGCAGTCGTAGGAATTTTCGGTTCCTGGTTTATCGGAATCCTGGATGACAAATTTGGTACAAAGAAAGTTATGATTCTGTTCTGCATCTGGTATGCAGCAGCAATCCTTGCAAATGTAACAAACACAACAGCAGGTATGTATATTGCTGTTATTATGATCGGTATTTCCATCGGCGGATCCGCAAACTTTATGACATCCTTCCCATCTTCTGTATTTGGCCGTCATGGATTTGAAACTGTAAACAGTGTAATTTTCCCGATTCAGTCCATTTTGACAGCAAGTGCGTTTATGATCAATGGTATCAGTTTAAATGCAACTGGAAGTTTAAGATGGAGTTATTTGATCCTGGCAGTGATCGCGCTGATCAATATCATTTTCGTTGGTCTGACAAAAGATCATCAGTTCAACCTGGATTGGAAAAAGAACTAAAAAACATATATTGGTAACTTGTTATGAAAGATTTTGAATTTTTTCTTCCGACACATATTATATTTGGAAAAAATGCAGAGCGGCAGGCCGGAAAACTGGCCGCTGCATATGGAAAGCGTATATTGCTTTTATATGGAAGTGAACGCGTGGTAAAAAGTGGTCTGCTTCCTTCCATTCAAAAGGATATTGAAAATCATGGAGGAACATGCGAAAGTTATGGTGGAATCACAGAAAATCCGCTGCTTACGACCGCAGAGAAAATCTGTACATTTGTAAAAGAAAACCAGATGGACCTGTTGCTGGCGGTAGGCGGAGGCAGTGTCATCGACACGGCAAAAGTAGTCAGCATGGGAAGCTGTTATTCCGGAAGTCTCTGGGATTTCTATGCTGGAAAAGCAATGCCGGAGAAAGCGATACCGATCGGTGTGGTGCTGACAATGGCGGCCACGGCCAGTGAGGCAAACTGCGTTTCCGTACTGTCGAATGAAAAGCTTGGAAAAAAGACAGCGTTCTATCATCCGTTCACGTTTCCGAAATTCGCATTGCTGAATCCGGAACTGACGTATACGGTTTCGGCACGACAGAGTGCAATCGGATCGATTGATATTTTTGCGCATGCCTTTGAACGGTATTTTCACCTTGGACAGAAAGGTGTCCTGCGCAGTGGACAGTGTACAGCCGTAATGAAAACGGTTTTGACAGAGCTGCCGCTGGTACAGGAAAAACCGGAAGATTATGAGGCCAGAAGCCAGCTCATGTGGGCAGCTACTATGGCGCACAGTGATATGATCGGCGCAGAAGGTGTATTTGCATGCCATGAAATGTCCCATATTCTGACGGAGGAATATGATCTGCCGCATGGTCTGGCACTTGGAATTTTAATGCCTGCCTGGTGTAAATACATGCTGCTTAGCCATCCACAGGAAATTGCAGCTTTTTCAAAGGAAGTGTGGGATGTTCCATATGATGAGTGCGAGGACGGCAGAAATGCGGAGGCTGCGGCTCAGGACGGTATTTCCCGTTTCCAGAATTTTATCTGTTCAGTGGGATTGCCGGTGACACTTCGAGAAGCGGGCATTATAAATACAGACAGTAGAAAACTGGCAGAGAAAATGCTACCGGATCAGACCTCTGTTGTGGGAGAAAATTTTCAGCCGTTAAACCAGTTTGATGTGCAGGCCATTTTCGAACTGGCAAAAGGATAAATTGTGATAGTTTTGCAACAGAATTTATAAGAATATGCAATGGTGCAACAAACGAAACGGAAAAATGCAGAAAAAGCAGTGAAAAAAGTTGGCATATATTTTGCATATTAATAGAGCAGAAGAAAAGTAGAGGAGGACGTATCAATATGGCGAAAAAATCCCTGGTAGCCCTTGTGAAAGGAACCGATATTCAGGAAAATGTAACCAAAGTATTTGATTTAATGGGTGGCGTCGAAAACGTGATCAGAAAAGGTTCCACTGTTGTGCTGAAACCGAACGCAGGACATGCAGAGCCACCTGAGACATCTGTATGTACAAACCCGGAAGTGGTTCGTGCCGTTATCCGTGAGGTAAAAAAAGCGAACCCGAAACGTATTATTGTTGCTGAGGCAGCTGCAATCGGATGTGATACAGAGGAGTGTTTCCGTGTAAGTGGAATCGCCGCTGTGGCTGAAGAAGAAGGTGTTGAATTAAAAGATATCAAACGTGACAAAGAGCTAGTAAATATCGCAGTTCGCGGATATCGTTCCAACATCGATCATGTACTTCTTCCGAAATTCCTGATTGAAGCCGACCATTTAATAAACCTTCCAATTCTGAAAGCACATGCCAGCATGGTATTCTCAGGAGCATTAAAGAACATCAAAGGTGTTGTACAGGATAAAGTACATATGCAGATGCATCAGCAGAACCTGACAATGGCAATGATGGATGTATGGAGTGCATGTCGTGCCGACATCAACATCATGGACGCTATGCGTGCAGCAAGTGGATACAGCCCGCATATGCCAGTGCCGATCGAGACAAACATGATCCTTGGTTCCAAGGACCCGGTTGCTATTGACCGTGTAGCCTGTGAAGTAACAGGTATCGATACTTCCTGTGTAGATTACTTCAAAGTAGCAAAAGAGACAGGACTTGGAAATTATGACCTTGAGGATATCGAGGTTGTTGGTAACACCATCGAAGAGAGTTATAAAAAAATGTGGATTCCATATATCGGCGACATGAGCACACGCTGGCCGGAATATGACGTAAAATGCGAAGGCGCATGCTCAAGCTGTCAGGCACTTCTTGCAATCAACATGGAAGAACTGAAAGCGGTTAACGAGTATGACAAAAATGCAGGCATGACTGTTGTTATCGGTGGAAAGAACGAGATTCCGAAGGATATTCCGGATGAGAAGATCGTACTTCACGGAAACTGTACAAAGAAATATCTGAAAGATCATCCGAATGCATACTGGATCCTTGGTTGCCCGCCAAATGAGCCGGCATTATATC
>CAVAFS010000133.1:0-5118 GCA_963587975.1 Bulleidia sp.
CTATATATGTGCAGCACACACACTATTTGTCAAATATTCATTTTCCAAATACAGATAAATGAAGCCCATGTAAAACCTATGAAACTTATTTATTTACCGTACGTTTTACATAAGTAGTGTGCAGTAACTCATGCGCTTTGTAGCTGCCCGGTTCACCAAGATAGGTTTCATATAATTCAATAATTGCCGGATTTTCATGTGATTTACGGATCTTATTATTTTGGTCCAGATTGTAAAGCACTTCAGCTCGTTTTGCACGGATATCTACGGTATTGTGTACATATCCCGGCTGCTGCGGCTGTCCACCACCGTTGACACATCCGCCAGGGCATCCCATGATCTCAATGAAGTGATACTCTGCTTCACCGGATTTTACTTTATTTAACAGTTCTTTTGCATTTTTCAGTCCGGAAGCAACAGCAACTTTGACATCCATACCAGCTACGTTGTAAGTAGCCTCTTTGATGCCCTCGATACCACGTACATCGGTGAAATCAAGTTTTGCAAGTTCTTCGCCTGTCAGTTTCTCTACTGCGGTACGAAGTGCTGCTTCCATAACACCACCGGTTGCTCCAAAGATGACTGCTGCACCGGTTCCAAGACCAAGCGGCATATCAAATTCTTCATCCGGAAGATCTGCAAAACGGATGCTCGCACGCTCGATCATGCGGCCAAGCTCTCTGGTTGTGATGGCAATATCTACATCTGGAACACCTGCGCCGTTCTCATCGTCTCTGCCAATCTCAAATTTCTTTGCAGTACATGGCATTACGCTGACAACCACCATTTTTTCTTTCGGAATTCCCATTTTCTCTGCATAGTAGGATTTTGCAATCGCACCAAACATCTGCTGTGGAGATTTACAGGACGACAGATTCTCTGTCATTTCCGGGAAGTAATGCTCACAATATTTGATCCATCCCGGGGAACAGGAAGTGATCAGCGGTAATACGCCGCCATTCTGTACACGATCCAGGAACTCGTTAGCCTCTTCCATAATGGTAAGGTCTGCGGAGAATGTGGTATCAAATACTTTATCAAAACCAAGTCTGCGCAGTGCTGCTGCCAGCTTGCCCTCTACGTCTGTACCGATTGGCATGCCAAAAGCCTCACCAAGTCCTGCACGAACCGCCGGTGCACACTGAACAACCACGTATTTCTCAGGATCAGCAATTGCTGCAAATACTTCTTCCGTATTGTCTTTCTCATAAAGTGCTCCGGTCGGACATACAGAGATACACTGTCCACAGGATACACAGCTTGTTTCAGCCAGATCCATATCAAAAGCAGATCCGATGTATGTCTTGAATCCACGCTCATTTGCGCCGATGACACCTACGCCCTGTACTTTTTCACAGACAGCGCTGCATCGTCTGCAGAGGATACATTTGTTGTTATCTCTTACCATATGCGCTGCACTGGTATCTAATTCATACACGTTGCGCTCACCATCATAGTAAGCCTCATCGTCTACTTTATATTCACGGCATAATGTCTGAAGTTCACAGTTTCCACTGCGGACACAGGACAGACATTTGCGGTCGTGGTTGGATAATAAAAGCTGTAATGTTTTTCTTCTGGACTCGATAACCTTCGGTGTGTTGGTCCATACTTCCATTCCCTCATTGATCGGATATACACAGGCTGTTACCAGACTGCGGGCACCTTTTACTTCTACCACACACATACGACAGGCGCCGATCTCGTTGATCTCCTTGAGGTAACATAACGTCGGGATTTCAATCTGTGCAAGGCGTGCTGCCTCCAGAATCGTGGAACCCTGCGGTGCGGATACCTCTCTTCCGTTTATTTTAATTGTAATATTTTCCATGATTGATTCCTCCGTTACTCTTTATAAATAGCGCCAAAACGACACTTATCGATACAGGTTCCACATTTCACACATTTGCTTGTGTCGATGCTGTGTGCAACTTTTACCTGACCTTCGATGGCATCTGCCGGACAGTTACGTGCACATAATGTACAACCTTTACATTTCACAGGATCAATCTTATATGTAATGAGTTTCTTACATACGCCAGCCGGACATCTCTTGTTGACTACATGCTCTACATACTCGTCACGGAAATAACGAAGTGTGGAGAGAACCGGGTTCGGAGCTGTCTGTCCCAGACCACAGAGTGCGTTGTCTTTGATGTAGTAGCACAGCTCTTCCATCTTGTCGATGTCCTCTAAGGTTCCGCGTCCGTCTGTAATCTTCTCTAATAACTCCAACAGACGTTTCGTTCCGACACGACATGGAGTACATTTACCACAGGACTCATCTACGGTAAACTGCAGGAAGAATTTTGCGATATCTACCATACAGGTATCTTCGTCCATAACGATCAGTCCGCCGGATCCCATCATGGAACCGATGCTGATCAGGTTGTCGTAGTCGATCGGAATATCAAAATGCTCTGCCGGGATACATCCGCCGGATGGTCCACCGGTCTGAGCTGCTTTAAATTTCTTGCCATTTGGGATACCACCGCCGATATCTTCGATAACGGTACGCAGGGTAGTTCCCATCGGGATCTCAACCAGACCTGTATTGTTGATTTTTCCACCAAGCGCAAATACTTTGGTTCCTTTGGATTTTTCTGTACCCATGGAAGCAAACCACTTCGGTCCGTGCAGGATGATCTGTGGGATATTTGCCCATGTCTCAACGTTATTTAAAATAGTCGGTTTCTGGAACAGACCTTTGACAGCCGGGAATGGTGGTCTTGGACGCGGCTCACCACGGTTTCCTTCGATGGAAGTCATCAGGGCAGTCTCCTCACCACAGACGAATGCGCCGGCACCGAGACGAAGCTCGATATCAAAATTAAATCCGGTATCAAAAATATTTTTACCAAGCAGACCATATTCTCTTGCCTGATTGATTGCGATCTGCAGACGTTCTACCGCAATCGGGTACTCTGCACGTACATAAATATAACCCTGATCTGCACCGATGGCGTAACCTGCAATGGCCATTGCCTCAAGTACAACATGTGGATCGCCTTCCAGAACGGAACGGTCCATAAATGCACCCGGATCACCCTCATCGGCATTACAACAGACGTATTTCTGTACGTTTCCACGGTTTCCAGAAGCGAATCTCCATTTCAGTCCGGTCGGGAATCCGGCACCGCCACGGCCTCTTAAACCACTGTCTAAGATTGTCTGGATAACGTCATCCGGTGTCATCTCTGTCAGTACTTTTCCAAGTGCCTCATAACCGCCGGTTCCGATGTACTCATCAATACTCTCCGGATTGATGACACCACAGTTTCTCAGTGCGATTCTGTGCTGTTTTTTATAAAATGTTGTCTCATTTAAGGATTTGATTCCTTTCGGTGTCTGTGCCTCATGATATACAAGACGCTCTACGATACGTCCTTTTAACAGATGCTCAGAAACGATCTCCTCTACATCTTCCGGACGTACTCTGGAATAAAATACAGCTTCCGGATAAACGATCATAACCGGGCCTTCTGCACACAGACCATGACATCCGGTTTTTACAACTGCTACTTCATTTTGTAATTTATTTTTCTTTAATTCATCTTTTAAAGTCTGAATAATCTGCTGGCTTCCGGAAGAAGTACATCCGGTTCCTCCACAGACTAATACATGTGAACGATACATTCAGTTACACCCCCATTACATATTCTCAGCTTCGTGAAGTAAATATTTGTCAACCACCTGGCCTCTTACCAGATGCTGCTCTAAAATCTCTTTTGCTTTTTCTTCATTTACTTTCACATAAGTTACTTTTTCTTTGCCCGGCTCATATACTTCCACGATCGGCTCATACTGACATAAACCGATACAGCCGGTCTGGGTGACGATCACATGCTCCAGATTTCTGTCTTCTACTTCTTTTACAAGTGTATTCAAAACCGGACGCGCACCGCTGGCAATGCCGCAGGTTGCCATGCCGACAACCACACGGGTGTCTTTTGCATGTTCTGAACGCATTCCGATCTGTCCCTGCATTTTTTCACGAATTGCTTTCAATTCTTCTAATGATTTCATATAGTCCCTCCTTCGAATTACCTTGGGTAATTCTGCATTCGATTAATATCCGATTCATTTTCTTCCAGATAGTCTCTGAGAAAGGATGATACTTCCGGCGTGTTCAACGGCACACTCCCGAGCATTTCCCGCATTTCTTTTGTATCCAGATGAAACTCTGCTTCGTTTACCTGATACTGATAGTAAAAATCAATATCCGGATGCATTATGATCAGCGAATACACGGTCTCATTCAGATTTCCAAGGGGCATACAGTCAATACTGTCTGTACAGAAAACCGCCTCGATCTGTGTACCATTTCCCGGTACAGAAGATATGGAAAATGTTCCGCCGGTACATTCCGCTTCCTGTTTGAAAAACGGAATTCCAAGCCCTACTTTACGGGTCGTCCTTGTGGTATAAAAAGGATCCGTCACCCGCTTTAAAGTATCTGCATCCATTCCTTTTCCGTTATCTGTGATCTGAACGGCCAGCTGATTTTGCTGCATGTTCACACAGACCCTGATTTCAATTTCTGTCGCTTGCGCGGATACGGAATTTTCTGAGATATCCAGAATGTTTAATGATATTTCCGGTAACATTACATATATTTTGCCAGAATGCCATCCAGCTCATCCGGAGTCAGACGACCATATACATCATCATTGATCATCATAACCGGTGCAAGACCACAGGCACCGATACAACGACAGGCATCCAGGGAGAATTTTCCATCTGCGGTACACTCACCGCCGGCAATTCCAAGGATTTCCATCAGTTTGTTGTAAATATCACCTGAGCCTTTTACATAACAGGCTGTTCCGAGGCATACTGAAATTTTGTACTGTCCCTTCGGATATAAATTGAACTGAGAGTAAAATGTTGCTACTCCATAGATTTTTTCCATCGGCACATCCAGTTCATCAGAGATGATCTTCTGAACTTCATATGGAAGATAGCCGTAGATATCCTGCGCCTTCTGCATGATCGGCATCAGACAGCCCTGATCATCGCGCAGTTCGTCGATGACTGCTCGCAGCATCGCTTCCTGTTCCTGTGTTCCGTTAAACGGAACAGATTTTGTTTTTTCCAAAATTATCCCTCCTAATATCC
>CAVAFS010000134.1:0-3958 GCA_963587975.1 Bulleidia sp.
GATGAACATGTAATGCAGATACTGCATTAGTTCTGAAATGATTTATAACCCGTATGAATGGTGGTGACACTGTTTGTAAGGGTTATTTTTTCGTAAAATCACGTATTTACACGAATTGGATAGAATATGTATGGAAAAAAACAATTTTTGGCTGTTCTTTTTGAAATATTTGTATTATAATTGTACGGACAAAAGGTGGAATTTGAGTATGAAACAAAAGTATAGTATAAATAAAATGCAAAGAGTGATTTGTCTTTTTCTGCTCGTACCATTGATCCTGGGGATTATGATCAGTGGTATGCGTGCATCCACGCAGGCCTTGTACCGCGCATGGAATTCGAATGGTTACAGCGTGGATGATATGACATGGAACTATGAGGTGCGGGAAGAAAAAGAAGAGCGAAAAGAAAATGAAGAAAGAACAGTAAGTGAGATAGATGTAGCCCGGCAGATGGCCAGAGATCGTGTACTGCTTGGTATGCCGGAAAATGAGCTGAGTCATGTCCTGTGTCTGGACGATGAGGGCATGGATCTGGCACTTCCAAGGGCAGACGAGTATCAGGTCTGGTACGCAGAAGTGGATGTTGCTCAGAAAAAAAAGCATGCGATTTCGGATACCGAAAATGCGACGATGCTGCATACTGGCTACATTATGAATAAAAATATGAAAAAAGGCTATCCGTTGAAGGAAAATCTGGAACCTTCCGGAGATCATATAAGCATGAACAATGACAAATTATATCTGGTATAAAAGATTCATTTGGGGATGAGAAGCAAATGTGCTGATCTGATATCAGATATGATGGGGGGATTGACTGAATAAATTGTGATGAATGAGATTTTTAAGATATGACTGGAGGTATCACAAATGGACTTGGGCAATTCAATTTCATTGTTATTTTGCATTCCGTTTCTTGGAATGCTGCTTAGTATCGCGGTTTTTCCGTTGGTAAAACCGGCCTGGTGGGAGAAAAATCAGAAGTACGCAGTTATCGCATGGTCAATGCTGTTTCTGATCCCGTTTGCAATCCGTTACGGTTTCGGCGTAATGGGTGAGCAGTTACTGGAAGTAATTGTGGGTGATTATTTCACCTTTATCGTATTATTATTTGGACTTTTCTGCGTAGCAGGAAATATCACCATCGAAGGTGAACTGAGTGGATCCCCGAAGGTAAATGTGATCATGCTTCTGATCGGTACCTTATTATCCAGCTGGATTGGTACTACTGGAGCCAGCATGGTTATGATCCGTCCGCTGATTCGGGCAAATAAATGGCGTTCCAGAAAGACACAGGTGGTTGTGTTCTTTATTTTCCTGGTATCCAATATCGGTGGATGTCTGACACCGGTGGGAGATCCGCCATTGCTGATGGGATTCATGCGTAACGTTCCGTTTTTCTGGAGCCTGCGTCTGATTCCAATCATGATTTTAAATGTTGCAATTTTACTTGTAATCTTCTACATTCTGGATTCCAGAGCGTATAGTAGAGATCTGGCAGATGGTATTACACCGAAAGCACAGAGCAGCGATAAAGCAGCAATCCGTGTGGTAGGTGCTCACAATATCATTTTCCTTGCAGCAATCGTAGTAGCAGTTATTTTAAGTGGTGTACTTCCGTCCACAAAAGCATTCAGCGGCGGTATCCACATTTTTGGAGAGGTAGAGCTTACATACGCGGCTCTGATCGAGGTCATCATTATTCTGGCGGCAGCGTTCCTTTCCTTCAAGACAACAAATAAAAGCGTACGTGAAGACAACCATTTTTCCTGGGGAGCAATTCAGGAAGTTGCAGTGCTTTTCATCGGTATCTTTATCACCATGATCCCGGCCCTTCTGATCCTGAAAGCAAAAGGTGCAGAACTTGGTCTGACTCAGCCGTGGCAGATGTTCTGGGTAACCGGCGCAATGTCCAGTTTCCTGGATAATACACCGACTTATCTGGTATTCCTTACCACAGCAGGAACACTGGGTGCAACGACAGGTCTTCAGACCAGCGTTGGTATTGTACCGCAGGTTATGCTGGAGGCCATCTCCTGTGGAGCGGTATTCATGGGAGCAAATACGTACATCGGTAACGCACCGAACTTTATGGTAAAATCCATCGCGGAAGAGAATGGTATCCGTATGCCGTCCTTCTTTGGATACATGACATGGTCGCTGCGGTTCCTGATACCGGTATTTGTGGTTGATATGTTAATATTCTTCTTGTAAAAATAAATGTCCTGTATATTGCAGATTCTAATAAAGTTTATAAAAAGGAATCTGAAAATATACAGGGCATATTTTTTTGAAAAATAGTAATGTGGAAATTGCTATTTATTGCAGAGTAAAAAAGTAGGAATTAATTATTAGAAAAGTATTGACATCACTACGGTAAAGTGCTACTATAACAAAAGATAAATGAAAAGAACAAAAATCAATGAACAAAAGGAGTACCTTTATGGCACTGCTTTACAGAGAGCCGGTGGTGGTGAGATTCCGGCAGGTAAGTATAAAGGGAATGGATTTGTGAGATGCAAAGCGAACGCAGAAATGGAAAAGTGCAAGTAGCGGATGCCGTGTCCTCACGTTACAGGGGAAAGATATCGAAGAGATTCCGTATCGGATTGAGGTTGTGCGAGAGCAGCAGTATAGTTGCAGAAAATAGCACAATGAATAAAGGGTGGCACCACGAAACGTATATTCGTCCCTGACTGTGAATTATCACAGTCAGGGCTTTTTTATTTCATTAAAAGCCAAACCTTAGAATCCACGGAAGTGTTGCAGGATAGAAAGGACTGGAAAACAAGATGAAACGTACATTGAGAGTTTACAAAAAGACCGTCAGTATCGTAAATGAGACAGCAATCGGCATGTATCAGAACCTGGTAGGAGACAAAGTTGGATTTCTATTGGAAAGTTACGACAAAAACTATGACCGTTATACGTTTATGGGAGCGGAACCGGAGGAACTGATATCTTCCGAGGGACAGTCCCTGGTGATCACGAAAGCAGATGGCAGCAGAGAAGTGCGAAAAGGAAATCCGCTGGATCTGTTAAAAGAATATTACAGCGAATTTGAGATAAAAAACGATCATGCGGAACTGAATTTCTCCGGCGGACTGGTGGGACAGCTTGGATATGACTTTATCCGTTATACGGAAGTACTTCCGGATAGCAACCCGGATGAGATTGGTATCGAGACCATTCAGATGATGCTCATGACAAAATTCCTGATGATCGATCATGTGGCGGAAACCATGACAGCCGTGATCCTGGAAGCAGATGATGCAGAAGGAAAAGCGCGGGCGTTAAACGAAGCGGATGAGATGATCCGGGAAGCCCGGAAAAACAGAGGCCAGGCCAGTGAATTTCAGTTTCATCGGGACGGGAAAATTGTTCATCAGTCCGATAGCTTAGAAGAATACAGCGAAAAAGTAGAAAAGATCAAACACTACATCCGTGAGGGACATATTTTCCAGACCGTGTTATCCCAGAGATGGACATTAGAGACAAAACAGACCGGCTTTGATCTGTATCGGGAACTGAGAGAGTTAAATCCATCCCCGTACCTGTATTACTTCAATTTTGGAACCTTCGAAGTCATCGGAAGTTCTCCGGAAATGATCGTAAAACAGCAGGGCAAACGTGTATACACCTGCCCGATTGCCGGAACAAGACCGAGAGGAAAAACAAAAGAAGAGGACAAGCGTCTGACAGAAGAGCTGCTGGCAGATGAAAAAGAAAAAGCAGAACATGTCATGCTGGTGGATCTGGCGCGAAATGATATGGGACGGGTCAGTGAGTTTGGAAGTGTAAAAGTAACGGATTTCATGAAAATCCAGTATTACTCCCATGTGATGCACATCGTATCTCTGGTAGAGGGACGGAAAAAAGGAAAATATCATCCATTTGATCTGGTATCATCCTTCCTTCCGGCAGGAACTTTGTCGGGCGCACCCAAGATCAGGGCGATGG
>CAVAFS010000135.1:0-3029 GCA_963587975.1 Bulleidia sp.
GCGCAGGAAACTGGGGCATTGTGGATATGCTGGGCGGCGGATTTTTCACCACGATGATGAATCGTTCCAAAATGGATCAGGCACAGGAACAGATGGATCAGGCGAAATACGATCTGCAGAATTTCAGCAGAGAGCTGCAGGATGTCACTATGAATTGTGATCTGAATATAGACGCAGGAGGATTTCTTTCCTTCGCAGATTATTTTTCGATGGATTTTTTGTAGACTGGATGGTACAGGACAAGATCAACCGGGCAAAAGATCAGGTGTCAGAAGCAATTCGGCAGGTGGAACGGGTAATGGACCAGTTACGAGCCATAGATGTGGAAGTGAACGGATAAAGAACATGCCGTTGACGAGTGGTTTGTAACAAAATTATTAGTAAATAAACAGAGATAAAGTAGAAAGAGGGAAAAAATTATGTTTGCAAGTATATTTGGTTTTACAGGATTGGTCGTTTGGATTGTAGTCATTATTGCAGTGATCGCATTGTTGAAAGGAAAAAATAAGACATTGTATAAAAGTGATTCCAATCGAATGCTTTGTGGTATCTGCGGTGGAATTGGTGAGTGTCTGAATATTGATCCGACAATCATTCGACTGATCTGGGTTGTAGTAACGCTTTGGGGCGGCAGCGGAATTCTTGCATATATTATTGCAATGTTGGTAATGCCGAGAAGAGCACAATAAAGAGAAGAAGATGTATGCGATGCATTATATCAAATGAGAAATACATGTCATTGTTATAGATGCTGTGCAGAAATATCAAAGAAATTTTTGAATATAATTTGATAAATGAATATGAACGTAAAAGGATGCCGCAATTTTGAACGGCATCCTTTTTCTATGATGGATCATTTAGTTATCTGGATTAAATTGTAAAACATGCTGCGTTGTCTGGAAGGTATGTGCCAGATCAGAGCCCCCATACATCTGATAATCCGTGGCTGTCTGTACCGGATACTGAAGCCAGTTATTTTGGTGTGTATAATTAATCCAGCTGACAATCTCGTATCCAGGTTCGTTTTCCTGAATCTCATAAGCCACATATCCGCGACAGTTCTCGCTTTTCCTAGGAAAGGAAAAAGTGGCAAAAACATCGGATTTTGTCTGTTCGTCCCAGAAAACGGTATCACTGGAAAACGTTTTTGTATCCAGCGTGTGGTAAGGTGCGTGATACGTGATCCCGTTTCGATCATATAATACCTGACCGGAAATTGTACCGTCAGCCTGCCAGCCATCGGATAAATCTCTGTATACAGGTCAGAGCTGTATGGACTCGGTACCATAAAAACTGTGATTTTTCAACCACTGGAAATGATGGATGATCATCCAGTGCTCTGGTGCATCGGATAATTTTACAGCAATATTGGTGAAACGTAAATCTGGTTCGGACGTTGAGCGGGCACTGGCGGATTCTTCGGAAATATTTACAACAATCCGGGAAGCATTTTCACAGGTAGCAAGATCTTCCTTGGAAAGATCGCTTAAAACATTTTGCGGGAAACCGAGGTCTGTCAGATGTTTCTGTATTTTTTTGATATTGTCAGAAGCAGAATTGGCAGTTTCGGCAGAAGTGCACGTTGCATTCCAGTTCATAGAGTAGCTGTTCCCCAAAATATATCCGCAGGTAAGACCGACAGCTAATATCAAAGCCAGAACGATGCTAAGGTTTCGATTTGATATTTTCGGAGCGGATGGTTTCAGGAGATATCCGATTTCACCAAGTTCTTTCGAAAGTTTATAAATACTGTAAATAATGAGCAGGTAGCCAATCAACATAACGATGGTACCAACGGTTCCGGTATAGGAAACATATGCCAGTGCAACGATCATTCCATACCAGATCAACAGTGTGAAAATTCTTTTTGCGTGAGGGTTCAGACCACAGCTGTGCTGCAATGTCTGAAAAGCTATGCCAAGAAAAAGAATCTGTAACAGCAGGATGAGTGTGTTCCCAATGTTTAGCAGCGTTGCAACGGTTGATTCGGAAAAGCTGCTGTGTAAAAGCGTTGCGTTTATGACCAGAGTCGGAAACAGTAAAACAATGCGGAGAACTGCCAGCACAAAACAAAGGAAAAACCACTGATTTTCCCGGCGCAAACTGCGGTATCCAAGGAATAAAAGGATGATGCCGACTGTTGGCAAAATATAATTAAGACAGAGAAAATTCAGGGTAATGGTGCTTAAGAGCAGACCGGTCAAAATGTAATTCATGGATGTTTTCTGCATACGTTTCGCTTCCTTTCCTTTCATGGATGTTGTTTATATAATTATACAGGAAATGGGAAGAAAACACACGGTTTTTTGGAAAGTAAAGTCTTATAATAAAAAGAAAAAGGGAGTAAAATAAAACGACAAAGGAAAAAGGTGGAACGCAACTATGAGAGAAGATAAAAACGAAACAAGATGGGATAAACTTTTACATATTCGGACAATGGGACGGGATGATTCGCATTCCGATCAACATAGATTTCCTTATGAACCGACGCCGTATTGTGTGCTGGAGCGTCTGGCTAATTCCGGTTACATCCGCAAGGAAAATACTGTGATCGATTATGGCTGCGGAAAAGGCCGTGTGGACTTCTTTTTGTCGTATCAGACCAGATGCCATTCCTTAGGTGTTGAATACGATGAGAGAGTTTTTGCGCGTGCGCTGGAAAACAAAGCGGATTCGGTGGCTTCCAGTCGTGTGGATTTTGTGCAGGCAAATGCAGAAACTTTTGAAGTGCCGGAAACGGTGGATCGATGCTACTTTTTTAATCCGTTTTCACTGGAACTTCTGAAGAGAGTCATGGGACGGATTCTGGATTCTTATTATGCAAAACCACGTCAGATGCAGTTGTTTTTTTATTATCCAACGGATGAATATATTTCTTATATGATGACGGTGGATGAGTTGATGTTTGTGGATGAGATTGACTGCATGGATCTGTTCCCGGGGAATGATCCGAGGGAGCGGATTGCGATTTTTGAGTTGCAGGGATGAGAAAATAAAAAGTCTAATTAGATCAAGTTATGGTATTATTA
>CAVAFS010000136.1:0-447 GCA_963587975.1 Bulleidia sp.
GTCCTTTGATTATTTTACCACGTCGCTGACCATCAGTCCGCTGAAAAATGCGGCATTGCTCAATGAAGTGGGAGAGGCAGCGGCAGCAGAATATTGTCATGGGACTACGGCTTTTTTGAATTCTGACTTTAAGAAGAAAAACGGATACAAGCGATCCGTGGAATTGTCGGAAATCTATGGTCTGTATCGGCAGGATTACTGTGGCTGCATATATTCCAAACTGCAGCGGGAACAGGAAAAGAGAGCAAAAGCACAGGAAGAAGCTGAAAATGCAGTAAAATAGTATTTCGCAAAATCTAAGTCTGGAATTGTATTTTCATTAATAACTTATCAGATGAAGAAAAACTGTGTGCAAGATAAGAGAAATGAAGGAGGAACATGAAAATGGCACAATTATGGGGAGGTCGTTTCACAAAGGAAACGGACAAACTGGTTTATAATTTTAAC
>CAVAFS010000136.1:457-2201 GCA_963587975.1 Bulleidia sp.
GCTATAAGCGTTCCATTGAATTATCCCATGAGTACGAATTATACAGGCAGAACTACTGCGGATGTGTTTTTTCAAAAAGGGAAGCCCAGGAGCGGGACAGGCAGAGAGAACTGGAAAAGAAAGAGATCAGCAGCTGAGATCGAAAAATGTATAAGTATGAAAATCTTTGCATTTTTATGAAAGTATGGTACACTAACACAGAGAAGTGCAGAAGAACCTGCCACAAAAAAGAAAAGTGAGGAAGAATAATATGGCACAGTTATGGGGAGGTCGTTTCACAAAGGAAACGGACAAACTGGTTTATAATTTTAACGCATCAATTTCGTTTGATCAGAAATTTTACAAACAGGATATTCAGGGAAGCATCGCACATGTCTGCATGCTTGGAAAACAGGGCATTCTGACCAAGCAGGAGATGCAGGATATCGTAAAAACACTGGATGAGATCTGCAAAGACGTAGAATCCGGAAAGCTGAAAATTACCGATGAGTACGAGGATATTCACAGCTTTGTGGAGGCAAATCTGATTGATCGTCTGGGTGACACTGGTAAAAAATTACACACCGGACGAAGCAGAAATGATCAGGTAGCATTAGACATGCGTTTGTACACACGTCTGGAAGTACTTTACACAGATGAGCTGGTACGTGATCTGTTGCAGGAACTGTTAAAAATCATGGAAGAGAATACTGAGACCATTATGCCGGGATTCACACATCTTCAGAAAGCACAGCCGGTTACCTTAGCACATCATGTCGGCGCATATTTTGAGATGTTCAAACGTGACAGAAGCCGTCTGCATGACATTTATGAGCGTATGAATTATTGCCCGCTGGGAGCAGGTGCACTGGCAGGAACTACTTATCCGTTAGACAGAGAATATACTGCATCCTTACTTGGATTTGCAGGTCCGACCTTAAACAGTATGGATTCTGTATCTGACCGTGATTATGTCATTGAATTTTTATCCGCATTATCCACGATCATGATGCATCTGAGCCGTTTCTGTGAGGAAATCATCATCTGGAACTCTAACGAGTATCAGTTTGTGGAAATCGATGATGCATACAGCACCGGAAGCAGCATTATGCCACAGAAAAAAAATCCGGATATCGCTGAGCTGGTACGTGGAAAAACAGGTCGTGTGTATGGCGCGCTGATGTCTATTCTGACAACAATGAAAGGCATTCCGCTGGCTTATAACAAAGATATGCAGGAAGATAAAGAGCTGACATTTGACGCCATTGATACAGTCAAAGGCTGCCTGGCTCTGTTTACCGGTATGATCTCCACCATGAAATTCAACAAAGACGTTATGAGCAAGAGTGCACGTCATGGATTTACCAATGCGACAGATGCCGCTGATTATCTGGTAAATCACGGGGTTCCGTTTCGTGATGCACATGGAATCGTAGGTCGCATCGTATTGTACTGCATTGACAAAGGCATTGCCATTGATGACATGTCTCTGGAGGAGTTAAAAGCCATCAGTCCGGTATTTGAAGAAGATATTTACGATGCAATTTCCATGGATACCTGTGTCAACAAACGTCTGACTATTGGTGCGCCGAGTAAAGAGGCTATGACGCAGGTCATTGCGATTGAAAAAGAATATCTGGCACATGACTGGCTGGAAGATATTGAAATTTTACAGGAAACCAAGTAAAGAAATAAAAGAAAGACTTGCATTTTTCTGGAAATTGTTATAATATAGCACAAGAAAAAGACATCTGTTCGTGGTAAG